>NZ_JBIVRD010000046.1:0-65496 GCF_044755565.1 Kitasatospora sp. NPDC092286
GACCCGCGCGAGAAGCGCCAGGTCGGCAACTTCCCGCAGGCGTTCAGCCACGTCCCGCTGATCGACACCGCGCTGCGGCTGACGGCCTGCGGCGGCGCCTACCTGTCCGCCCAGCCGGACGGCCCCGCCGCCGACCAGGACACGGTCCGGCTGCCCGGCCAGCGCCGCCACACCGACGCCGACGCTCCGGCGGGCCGGCCGTGACCACAGTGAGGTACTCCAGCCCGCCTGCCCGCGCCCACCAGGACCGGTGGGACGCCGGACCCGAGCGCATGGTGGCAATGCTGGAAGACACCTCCTGCGCCGGCGTCCGCGACTACCTCCGCGGCGGGCACGCCGCCTACACCACCAGCCGCCAGGCCGCCTGGAGGCTGCTGGGCCTCCTGCCCCACGCGCCGTTCCTGGCCCAGGACGCCGCCTGGTTCGCCGAGCACGCCACCACGGTGCTGGTGCGTGACCACGGCGTGCGGCAGATCGTCCACCTGGACTGCGGCTATGCCAACGTCCCCGGTCACAACACCCACGAGATCGCCCGCGCGAGTGCTGCGGACTGCCGGGTCGTGTACGCGGCCGCCGACCCCCTCGCGGCTGCCGACGCACGATGCCTCCTGGCGGACAGTGACCAGGTCGAGGCCGTCACCACGCTCCTCGCCGCAGGAGTGGACGACATCCTGGACCACCCGGCCGTCAGCGCGTTGTTCGACCGGGCCCGGCCGGTGGCCGTGCTGTGCAGTTCCCTGGAGGCCGTCCCGGACCCCACGGCCGCCAGCCTCGCGGCCGCACTCGTCCGACGGCTGCCTGCCGGAGGCTACCTGGCGGTGTGCCAGCCGACGGTCCAGGAAACCTACCTGGCCCGACACATTGACGAGGAGATGGACGAGGCCCTCGACGGCCGGTGGGGACGCCTCCGCACCCCGGACCAGTTCGCGTCCCTGCTGCGCGACGCAGACCTCGGCGGGGGACCGGATGTGGTCACAGCGCCCCGATACATCCGGTCGTCCTACCGGCCCGCCGGTCCGCCCCGCGCCGCGGTGCTCGGCGCAATCGCCCGTATCCACCCGCACGGAGCGAACCGTGCGGCCGGCACCCGCACCACCCCGGCCGGTGCGGGTGCCGGCCCCGTCCCGGCGGAACGGAGCCGACCGTGACCTCGACCGCCCCTGTCACCGCAGCCGGCGCCCCGACGGCCGTCCTGCGTCCGCCAGCGCCCCTGCTCGGCGTTCCGGACCTCGCCGTGCTGCGCTTCGCGCTCCTGCCAGGCACGATCTCCACCGTCCTGACCCAGACCGACCCCCGGAGCTCCAGCGTGTCCACCAGCCCCCTCGCCCCATCCGTCCCGGCCACCCGGCCCCCCGAGGCGGCCGCCACCGTCGGGACCGCCCGGGCGGAGGTCCTGCTGACCGACGACCGCGGCCGCGTCCTGATCACCGCAGGCCCGGGGCCGGGTGACGCCGAGCTGCCGGGCGGCCCTCTCCTGCCCCACGAGACGCCGCCCGTCGCCGCCGAACGCCACGCCAAGGCCGCGACCGCGCTCGCGCACCTGACCCCAGGACGGCTGCTGGCCATCGACTGGCGGCCCGGCACCGGACCGACCTACACCTACGACCACCCGCCGCTGACCGGCGTCCAGGCCGCGGCACTGACCGCCGACGACGGCCGGCGCGGCGCACCGCGCCTGCTCGCCCCCGCCGAGCTCCTCACCCAGGCCCCCGCCGACGCGCAGCGCGTCCTCACCGCCCTGCGCGCCCGCGTCGAGGGCCGCACCGCCGAACTGGAACACGGCCGCCCCCGCACCCCGGGCGTGCTCGACACCCACCGCATCCTGCCCCGAACCGTCACCACCCCTGCGCCGTGGACGCCCGCCGACCGCCGGTACGACGGGGCCGCCACCAGCGTGGCGGGCTGGCTGTTCCTCTCCTCCGGGCTCGTCGTGCTCCACCACGACCCGGTGACCGGCCGCACCCGGCTGCCCGGCGGCCCTCTCTCGCCGAGCGACGCCGACGCGCTCGACCACGCGCTCGCCCGCACCTGCGCCGCCACCGTCGGCGTCCGCCCCCGCGACGGCGTCCTGATCGGCCACAGCGGAGCCGAGGCGCGCCTGGTCGCCACCGTGTCCCGGCTGGGGCCGTTGATCGCGGGCCCGTGCGAGCCCGCCGTCCTCCGCCTTCTCACCACGCCCGAACAGGCCGTCGAGCTGTGCGGGAACAGCATCACCGCGGCCGAGGTGCGCGACGCCCTGGAGAGCGCCGCGATCGCCACGGGCCTTCTGCGCCAGCCCGTCACCCTCGTCCCCGCCAACGGAATGACCTGGTAGCGACAGCCACCGCCTGCCGCACCACCGACCCCACAACGTCCCGTACACCCGGAGCATCACGTTGATCATCCGTCCACCGTTCCCGCCGGCCGCCCTCGCCGACCGGGTCCTCGGCGCGCACCTGCGCCACCTGCGGGAATGCCGAGGAGAGCAACTCGCCGCCGTGGCCGACCGGCTTCCCGCCCGGCTGCGCCTGACACCCGACGACCTGGCGGCCACCGAAGCCGGGCGTGGCACCATCCTGCTTCCGGCTTCGGTGACGGGCGAAGGCCCGGCGCTGGCGCGCGCGTACGGAGCCGGGCAGGTCGCGGCCGACGACTGGCGCACGTGCGCCGAGGAGCGTGGTCGACGGGCCACGGTCGGCTTCCCGGACGGCTTCTACGATCCGGGCCCCGGCTGGCCGCACCGCTACCAGATCCTTGAGGAGCGCGCTTCGAGCGTCCTGCTCACGGCCGGCGGCCGGTTCCTGCCGGTTCCGCTGCTCACCGACCGTCTCGAGGAGGAGCTGTGGAACCGGCGGCCCCAGGCACCTTCGCGCCGTGGGCATAAGGGCGTGCTGCTGGGGGCGCTACCGGGGACCGGGTGCACGCTGTGCCAGGTCTACCGCGGTGACCTGCTGACAGACCACGCGGCGCTCGCCAGGTGGCAGCGCGACGCCCACCGGGCCCGGGCCCGGGCCTTCGCGGCCCGGATCCGAACCCCCAACGCGCCGGCCACCACCGTGCTGCTGGACGAGGCGGTGCTCCACCGCCGTACCGGCGGCATGGAGCTGCACACCGAGCAGATGGCCCACTTGGCCGCCCTCGCCGAGTGCACGGCGCTGCGGATCCGTGTCGTGCCGATGGCCACCGGCATGCCGGTCCTCGTCGAGCACGTGCAGCTCGTCGTGGACGGGGACGTCCTCACCGTCGGCCTCTCGGAGTGGGAAGCCGCCTACCGGTCCGGCCCGGACCCGCGGCTGGCCGGCCTGGAGGAACACTCCCTGGGCGAGGGTGCGAGCCTCGGCCTTCTGCGGCAGGCGGCGGGCGGGACGCTGCACAGCGAGGGGATCGGGCGGTGAGCGTCACCATTGCGGCCCCCCGGCCACGACCCCCCGCGGCCCAGCCGCTGTGGCCACACCAGCGGGACGCCGTCGACGCCGTCTGCGCCCACCTGGCCGACGAGGAGAGGGCCGTACTCCACATGGCCTGCGGCACCGGGAAGACCCGAGTGGGAGCGGAGGTCGCGGCCCACGTCTCGGCACGAACCGCCAGCGCCACCCTGATCACCGTCCCCACCCTGCAACTGCTCAGCCAGACCGTCGCCGCATGGGTCCAGGCCCTCGGCCGCCCGGCCCTGGGCCGCCTGGTGGCAGTCTGCTCCCGGCCCGACATCGTGGACCACTACCGCAGCCGCCTCGACGGCTGGGAGGCCGTCGTCACCAGCGAACCGGACGTCCTGGCCGACCTGCTGCGCGGCGACCGCGTGACCGTTCTCTCCACCTACCAGAGCCTGGACGTCGTCACGGCCGCCTACCAGCGGTACAACCCGCCACCGCTCGCGCTCACCCTGGTGGACGAGGCGCACCGGACGGTCGGATCCGCGGGCAGCCTGTGGTCGCTGGTCCACGACGGCGTGCGCTTGCCCTCGCAACGGCGTCTGAGCATGACGGCCACACCGAAAGTGGTGCTGGGCGGTGGCGACGTCATCAGCATGGACGACGAGAAGCGGGTCGGCCCGGTGGCCTACCGGCTGACCTACGGCCAGGCACGCAGCCGCGGCCTCGTCGCGCACTTTCGCCTCGTGGTGCCGCTGGTGACCGACGAGGACACCGCGGCCGTCGTATCGGCGACCGAGCGGCCCGAATACCTCGCGAACGGCGGCGTCGGGATATCCGCACAGATGCTGGCCACCCAGATCGCGCTGCTGCGCGCCGCCCACGAGTACGACATCAAGCGCCTGATCACCTACCACCGTACGGTGGCGGACGCCAAGGCATTCTCCCGGACCCTTCCTCTGGCCCTGGACCACCTCGAGCCGCACGAACGGCCCGCCGGCCTGTGGGCCGGCCACATCCGCGGGAGCCACAGCCAGGCCGTCCGCGACGCGGTACTGGGCCGGCTGACGAACACGCAGGACGGCCTGGTCGTCGTGTCCAACGCCAAGGTCCTGTCCGAGGGAGTGAACATCCCGGAGATCGACGCCGTCGCCATCCTCGCACCGCGCAGCGAGATCGACTCCGTCCAGATCTTCGGGCGCGCCGGCCGGCTCACCGCACCGGGCACGTTCAAGATCGCGACGGTCTTCGTCCCCGCGGTCCTCGGCCCCGGGACCGCCGCCGGCCAGGCGCTCGAGGACTCCGCGTTCCAGCGCGTCTTCAGCGCCGCCCGCGCCCTGGCCGCCACGGACGACGTCCTCGCCGCGTACGGCACCAGCGCCCGGCGGGAGCTGGGATCGCAGGGCAGCGTCAGCGAGAGGGAGGACCAACCCGACTGGCTCGCCGTCACCGGCACCGCCGTCCCGGCCGGATTCGCCGACGCGATCCGGGTGAAGGTCGTCCGTGAGGTCTCCGCTCCCTGGCACGAGTACCTCGGCGCGGCCGACCAGTACCTCGCCGACCACGGCTCCCTCCAGGACATCCCCCGTAACTGGACCACACGGCAGGGCCTGCCGCTCGGGTCCTGGTGGCACACCACCCGGGCGGCCTTCAAACAGAACCGCCTGCCCGCCGACCTGCGTGAAGCCCTCGCCTCCATCGGCATGGTCCACAACCTTCTCGACCACACCTGGGACCTGTTCGTCGCCGACCTCACCGCGTACCACGCCGAATTCGGCCACGTTGACGTGCCACAGGACTACGTCAACACGGCCGGCCGGCCCCTCGGCGCCCAGGTCAGCTACCGGCGTGGACGCTTCGACAAGCTCACCGAGGCGCAGCGGGGGCAACTGGAGGCACTGGGGTTCACGCGCAGTGTCCAGGCGGCGGCCTGGGACCTGTTCGTCGCCGACCTCACCGCCTACCGCGACGAGTTCGGCCATGCCGACGTACCACAGGACTACGTGAACCCTGCCGACCGGCCACTCGGCAGGCACGTCCGCAGGCGGCGGCTGGCGTTCGACAAGCTCACCGCGGCCCAGCGGAGCCAGCTGTCCGATCTCGGGTTCACGCGCAGTGTCCAGGAGGCGGCCTGGGACCTGTTCGTCGCCGACCTCACCGCCTACCGCGACGAGTTCGACCACGTTGACGTGCCACAGGACTACGTGAACCCTGCCGACCGGCCACTCGGCAGGCACGTCCGCAGGCGGCGGCTGGCGTTCGACAAGCTCACCGCGGCCCAGCGGGGGCAGTTGAAGGCGCTGGGGTTCACACGCAGCCTCCAGGAGGCGGCCTGGGACCTGTTCGTCGCCGACCTCACCGCCCACCACGCCGAATTCGGCCACGTTGACGTGCCCCAGGACTACGTCAACGCGGCCGGCCGGCCCCTCGGCAAGCAGGTCCGCGGACGACGCGACGGGTACGACAGGCTCACCACTGCGCAGCGGCGGCAGTTGGAGGCGCTGGGGTTCACCCGCAGCGTCCACGGGGCGGCCTGGGACCTGTTCGTCGCCGACCTCACCGCCTACCGCGAGGAGACCGGCCACGCCGACGTACCGGAGGACTACGTCAACGCCGCCGGCCGACCCCTCGGCAAGCAGGTCCGACGGCGGCGGAACCGCTTCGACCAGCTCACCGAGGGACAGCGGCAGCAGCTGGCCGCCGTCGGCTTCGAGCGCACACTGCTCGAAGCCAGATGGCTCAAGCACCTGCGCGCGTGGGACGCCTACGCGAAGGCACGCGGAACGTCGGTCGTGCCCAAGGACCACACCGTCGACGGCTTCGCACTCGGACGATGGCGTCTTGCCCAACTCCACCTGCTACGCACCGGCAAGCAACCGCCCCACCGCGTGGCCCTCCTGGAACAGCACGGGTTCGCCAGCACGGGACCGCGTCCGGAAGGCGCTCTGGGGCAACCCGGAGCCGACGCCTCGACCACGGAGGAGCCCGCATCCACTGCACCGCCAGATCCGGGCAAGGCGCCCAACGACGCCGGTCTGGCGGGAGCTGAGCCCCAGGCGAGCTCCGGGACCTCCACGCGTTCCAGCCGCCGCGCCACCGGTCCGACCGGGCACAAGGGGGCAGCGCGATGACCCGAACCTGGAACAGAGGAACGGGGCCGGCGTCCTTTCCGCACGCGACCGTGCAGGGCATGGCGGACCAACTCGCCGGGGGCAACCACCACAACGCGCGACGCAACCTTACCGCCGCCCAAGCGCTGGACGCCCTGGTGAACGGGATCGGCGCCGCAGCCCGTGACGCCCACCTCTTCAAGGTAGCCGTGGTGCGCAGTGCGGCAGATCTCGGGATCGAGCAGATTCTCAACCTCGGGTGCGGCACACCCAGGGAGCCGACGCTCGCCGACGTCGCCCGACGGGCCGGTCGCCCTGCCTGCGTGGTCCATGTCGAGAACGACCCGCTCACCGCCGGCTACGGCCGCGCTCTGCTGGAGACCGACGGCAACACCGTCACCGTCGAGGCCGCCTGTCTGAGCGTCGCGGCTCTCGATCACCCCGCAGTGCGCGGGCACATCGACCTGGACCGGCCGGTGTGCCTGCTGCTGGTCGCCGCCGCGCACACCGCGCCGCTCGCCAGCCTCCGCGAACTGGTCTTCGCCTTGGCCGAGCGGCTGGCGCCGGGCAGCCTGTTCGCCGTGTCCCAATGGACGACCGACAATGCGGCGACTCGCTGGATGGTCAACGACTTCCTGTACGAGCAAACGCACGGCACGGCCGGCACGGTGCGCAGCACCGAGGAGGTCTCCGCGGCGTTCGAGCCTCATCTGCTCCTGGGCCCGCCGCCGGGCCCCGTCATCCGGTGGCAGCCGGCGCCCGGGCACGGCGGTGACCTGATCCCACTGCACGACGGGCGCAGCGGTGTCGTCGAGTTCGGCGCCGTGATCCGCCTCCCCGGCCCGGGCGGGCAGCAGGACCTCGCAGCCGGCGACGACCCTGGTGCGGCGTGGCGCGACGTGACCGGAGAAAGGTAACCGTGACCGACAGACTGCCCGTCTTCGACCCTTCCGACCCGGGCCGCAGCGCCCCCGCATTGGTCAACCACCGTCTGCGGCGGCTCGGGCTCGGTGAGCGCTACGGGCCGCGAGGGCGCGTGCTGCCCGAGGGGATCGGGTGGTGCAGGGCGCTGCCTGCCGCGGAGGAGGCGTGGCCGCCCGGGGCGCTGTGGTGCGTGCTGGTCGACTGGTACCCGGACGCTGCCCAGCGGCGCGATCCCGACACCGGTGCCGTCCCGCCCACGGCCGCCTGGCACTGGCGGGACCGGACCACGGCGACGATCACCGCCCTGACCCGGGCCGGCTTCGTGGCGCAGCTGCGCGGGCCGCGCCGCGACCCGCACCACCACCCGAGAGCCGAGCTCGTCGTCCACCAGCTGCCGCCCGGCGGCACCGTCGCGCAGGGGCCGCCGCACGGTGCCTGGGACGCGTACGGACCGGCCGAGCCTCACTTCCGGACCCGTCTCAGCGGCTGGGAGCCGACCCTGGGTCTTCGCCGGGTGATCGCCGACGCGGGCCTGCGGATGGGAGGCCGCGGCACCGGCGATTCCGTGACTGGGCTCGGCTGCGTGGTCCGGGACATCACGCAGTCGCTGTGGCCGGAGCAGGCGAGCGAGTGTGGCCTCGTCCTGTGGTATCCGCACCCCGACCCGCCCGACGGAGCCGAACTGCACTGGCGCAGCGCCACCGACCGTGTCCGGCAGGCGCTGGACGCGGCCGGCTACCGGGTCCGGCGCCGGGAGCGGCCCTGGCAGCCCGGCACCGACCAGTACGCGGCGTTCCTCGCCCACCGGATCGACCCCGCCCCGCCCGCACCGGCGACCCCCCACCCTCCCGAGGTGCTTCGCCACCCCGGGCAGGGCCGCGCACAGCTGAGCCTGCTCCCGGCACCCACCGACAGGACGACATGACCACCCACCGCACCACCGCGACGAGCTCGCTGGCGACTGCACGGCACACCTCGGGTGGGCGGGACTCCGCCATGCGAACCGCCCTCGAAGCCGCCGCCACCACCTACGGCCTTCCTACCGCCGGTGCCCGGATCCTCCAGGACGGCCTCAATCTCGTGGTCCGACTCCCGGATGCCGGGCTGGTCGCGAAGGTGTACCGGCCGGGCACCACACTGGCCGCGGCCGTGCGCCTGTCACGGCTCGCCGACTGGCTGCGGGCCAACGACGTCCTCGTCCCCGCTCCGCACCGGCTCCCGCTGTTCACCGAGGGCCGGCTCGTGGTGTCGTTCATGGAGGATCTCGGTTCGGCCGGAGCGATCAACCCGCAGCAGTTCGCCGCACTGCTGCGCCACCTGCACACTCTCACACCGCCGCCCGCCTTCGGCCTGCCCGCCTACGCCCCCGCCGACAGCCTCGCGGCCCGACTGCGTGCCCTGCCCGGTACGACGCCGGCGTCCCGGCAGGACCTGGAGCAACTGCTCACGCGCCTGGCAGAGGTCGCACGGCGCTGGCTGGAGGTCGACTGGCCCGGCGGCACGGGCCTGCTGCACGGCGACGCCGGGTACAGCAACACGGTCCTCTCACCGGCCGGGCCCGCGTTGATCGACTGGGACTACGCGAGCATCGGGCCGGTGTGCGTGGACCTCGCCCTGGAGGCATGGCACACGGAGGCATTCGACACCCCGGTGGCCCGCTACCGCAGCCTGGCCCGCGCCTACGGCCTGGACATCACCCGCCACGACGGCGCCGACGCCTACGCCCTGCTGCGGTCGGTGCTGGCGATCACCGGCGTGATCGTGTTCCTGGAGGCGGCCGCCGACGACCCGAGGTGGGCGGGCACGGCAGCGCACCGCCTGGCCTGCGTCCTCGGCGACGAGCCGCTTCCCTGGCACTGGCGGATCGATCCCGCGCTGACCGGCCGCACCGGGCTTCTGGCCCGAACGTTCTGATCCCGACCTCAAACCGGACCGAGAAAGGCAGTCGACCGCTCATGACCACCCGCACTCCCGCCGACGACACCCCCCGGCAGGCCTTCGCCGCCCGCCTCGCCGCCGAACCGGGCGTCCACGACCACCAGGTCGTCGCAGCCCTCGCCGCCGGCCACCGCGACCGGCTGATCCCGGCCGCGTTCGTCCCCGCCGACACCGGGCCCCGCCCCACGAAATGGAGCACGCTCACCGCCGACACGGACCCCGCCCGCCACCAGGAACTGGTGTGGGGGATGGACCAGGTCGTCGTCGAACTCGCCGGCCTGGCCGCCGAATCGGCCACACCCCGCACGGTTCACCAAGGCCGGCCCACCGCGCAGAGCAGCGGCGCCGGACTCGTCGCGCTCGCTCTCCAGGACCTCCAGCCCCTGGCGGGCACACGGCTGCTGGAACTGGGCACCTGCACCGGCTGGCTGGCGGCCGCGGGCGCCGCACTGACCGGCCGCCAGGTCACCGGGATCGAAGCGCAGCCCGAGATCGCCCGCCGCACCACCATGCGCCTGGCCGCCATCGGGGCCGACGTACGGATCGTGGCCGGCGACGCGCTGCGCCTGGGGTTCGGCGGTCCGGCCCGGCCGTGGAACCGCATCGCCGCCAGCTTCGCCGTGCCCTCGCTCCCGAAGCCGTGGCTGGACGCCCTCGCCGAGGGCGGCCGGATGACCGCCACCCTGTCCCAGGGCGCGCCGGGCTGGCACCTGAACGCCCTGGTCGAACGCGACGGCGCCGGGCGGCTGGCGGGGACGGTGTCCGCCGGCTTGTGGGGACATGTCCCGGCGCGCGGCGTCGACTGGCTGCCGGTGCCGGATCGTCCCGCGGGCGCCGGCATGAGCAGGTCGGCCGTGCTCGCCCCGCCGCACTTCGGTGAACGCGGGTTCTGGACACTGCTCGGCCTGTCCCTGCCCGGGGTCCGCCGCCACTGGTCACCCGGGGACGACACCGTGGTGCTGGTGGGCTCCGCCGACGGCTCGCGTGCGCACGTCGCTCCCGACGGCAGCACCGCCACCTGCTGGGGCCCGACCGACCTGTGGGCCCTGGCGGAACACCTCCACGAGCGGTGGACGTCGGCCGGCCGGGCGAGTTCGCCCTGGACCTCACCGGGGAGCACCAGGTCGTCGACGCCGGTGCCACGATCGGACGGGCCTTCCGCCTGCCCGCACCCCGGCACCCGGCAGGCGGTGCCGATGCCCTCTGACCAGGCGAACAGCGACGCACCGACCCAGGGTCCGGTGCGGGCGGACGGGCCGCCGCATGGTCGCTGACCCCGGTGACGGGCCCCGGCGCCCGCTCCCGCCCGGCCCCGTGGATCCACCGGGCGGCCCGGGACCGGCGGCCGAGGCAGACCGCAACGAGGCGCTGTACCAGGTCCTCCTGGATCTGGGCTGGTCCTACTCGGGCTTCGCGCAACGGGTCCGTGAGCGCTGCCTGGCGATCGGGGTGCCGAGGCCGGTGAGCACCAGCACGGTCTCGCGGTGGCTTGCGGGCGCGCAGCCGCGGCCGGAACTGGCGGCTGCAGCGTGCGATGTCCTCACCCGGGCGTGCAAGCGTCAGGTGACGCCCGAGAACCTGGGGTGGCCGTCCGGCGACAGGGACGTGGCGGAGCAGGCCGTCCAGTACGGCGATCTCGGGCACGCGGTACAGATGCTGCGACGGCTGTGGCAGATGGACGCCGCTCCCGGGAGCGCGTCGGTGCGAGGGATGCCGTTCGTGGTGACGCCCTCCGCGGTCGAGGCGCTGGTCATGCCTTCTGACACGGAGATCGCCGGGCACGGGCAGCGGCGGGTGACCGTCGCGGACATCGAGCTGCTGGACGCGCACACCGAGCTGTACGGGAGAACGGAGGCCCGGCACGGAGGTGGCCGGTTCCGGTCCGTGTTCGCCGGGTTCCTTGCCGCCCACGCCGGTCCGCTGCTCGAGGGCGGGTTCAGTGCCGGGCGCGGCCGGCTGCTGTACGGCAGCGTCGTCGACGCGGTCCTCGCGCTGGCGAGCATGGCCCACGACGACCAGTTGCCGGGCCTGGCGCAACGCTACGACCTGCAGGCGATGCGGCTGGCTCAGGCGATCGGGGATCGCGGTCGGCTGGCGCGGGGCTGCATCCACCAGGCGCGGCTGGCGGCGGTGCGGGGCGACGGCCGGGAGGTGCTGACCCACGCCCGCAGCGCGGTCGTCGCGGCGACCGGCGCGCCCGCGCTGGTACGGGCCTACGTCGCGGTGACGGAAGCGAGGGCGTGGGCCTACACCGGTGACGGGGCGCAGTGCCGGGCGGCGGTGGAGCGGGCGCGGGCCGCGTTCGACCGGGCCGGGCGCGGGTCGGACCCGAAGTGGCTGGCGTGGCTGGACCGTCCGGAGTTGGAGGGGCAGGCCGCGTGGGCACTGGCGATGGCCGGACTGACCGAGGAGGGCGAGCAGGCTCTGAAGGTAGCGGGGGGCCTGTCTCCGGAGCGCACCCGCGACAGTGTGGAACTGCTCATCACCGGTGCGGAACTGGCGCGGCTGCGCGGCGACCGCGCCGGGTGGGAGGAGTCGCTGGCGAAGGCGAAGACGGCCGCCCAGCACCTCAAGAGCCGGCGCCTGGCGCGGCGTCTGGCCGATGCCGGCGCCGGCGGCCCGCTCCACGACTTCTGACACCGGGCCGGTCAGCCCGGACCGGACCCGGTGTCAAGGCAGTAGGTCAGACTGCGGGCCCACCGAGCCAGGTGAGCTTGGAGCGGACGTCAGCCACGACACGGGGCCGCGGCGCCTCCCCGGGAGCGGGGGTTCCGACGTACAGGTAGCCGAGCAACTGCTCGTCGGCGCCGATGCCGAGGTGCTTGCGGACCTGCGGCGCCTCGGGGTACGGGCCGCCGAACCACACGCCGCCCCAGCCACGCGCGTCCAGGAGCAGCAGCAGGGTGGTGGCCATCGCCGACGTCGCGGCGAGTTGCTCCCAGCGCGGAACGGTCGGGTGGTCGCGGGGCTGGAAGACGAGGGCGATCATCAGCGGCGCGCGCAGGTGCTTGGCCCCGATCCGCTCGGCCAGGTCGGCGGTGGGCGCGGCCTCGGCGGCGGCTTCACCGAGCCGGGCGCGGGCCTCGCCGCAGATCGCGATCACACGCCAGGGGCGCAGCTGGCCGTGGTCGGGCGCGCCGGCGGCGGCCGCGAGCAGGTCGAGGAGTTCGTCCGGGCCCGGGGCGGGTTCGGTGAGGCGGATGGTGCTGCGCCGGGCGCGGATCGCCGTCTCGGCGGGAGCGTTGGTCATCGGGTCGCTCCCGGGGTGGCGGGCGTTGCGGTGACCGTCTCGGCGGCGGCGGCCGGGGTGGTGAGGTCGGGGGCGTCCCGGGTGAGGCGGTCGAGCAGGGGCGCGGTGGCGGCGGTGGTCACGACGGCCATCAGGACCATGATCGTGAACAGGTTCGTGGAGATGACGCCGAGCTGCAGGCCGATGCCGAGGACGACGATCTCGGTGATCCCGCGGCAGTTCATCAGGGTCCCCATCAGCGCCGACCACCGCCGGTCGCAGCCGGCGAGCCGGGCCGCGCCGGCGGCGCCGGCCCACTTGCCGGCGACGCCGACGACCAGGACGAGCGCGGCCCAGCCCCACTGGCCGGCCGGAAGGTGCACGAGGTCGGTGCGCAGGCCGGTGGCGACGAAGAACAGCGGGAGCAGCACCGGGACAAAGACCCCCTGGAGGCGGGCGGCGCTGCGCTCGACGGCCGGCAGGCGGCGCGGCACCGTCGCGCCGAACAGGAATGCCCCGAAGGCGGGATGGACGCCGATCCGGTCGGTGGTGGCTGCGGCCAGGAGCAGCCCGGCGATCAGCAGCACCGTCACCAGGTCCTCCGAGGTGCGCGCGGCGCGCGCCAGCGTCCGCCTCACGAGGGGGCGGGCCGCGGCCAGGGCGGCGGTGAGGGTGACGGTCAGGGCGAGGGCGGTGAGTGCGTCCAGTGGGGAGCCGGCGGTGGCCAGGGCGGTGACGGCGATGAGCAGACACCAGGCGAGGGCGTCGTCGGTGGCGGCGCACGCGAGGGCGAAGGCACCCAGTCGCGTATTGGTGAGGCCCCGGTCGGTGAGGATCCGGGCGAGGACGGGGAACGCGGTGACGGCCAGCGCGGTGGCGACGAACAGGACGAACGGCAGCCGGCTGACGCCGGGCGGTGCGAGAGCCGGGTACATGACGACCGCGAGGCCGGCCCCGAGGCCGAGGGGCAGCAGGATGCTGCCGGCGGCGACGGCGGCCACCGCGCAGCGGGCGGTGCGCAGCGAGCGGAGGTCGAGTTCGAGGCCGACGAGGAAGAGGAAGACGAGCAGGGCGAGGTTGCCAATCACCGAGGTGTACGGCAGGGCGGCGGGCGGCAGCAGCGTGTGCTGGACGGTGGGGGCAAGCCAGCCGAGAAGAGAGGGGCCGAGGAGCATGCCGGCGGCCATCTCTCCCACGACGGGCGGCTGGCCGAGACGGCGGGCGGCCCAGCCGCCTGCCTGGCAGGCCAACACCACGGTGGGAACGGCGACGAGGACGAGCGAGAGCGGACTGGACAACAGCGGTCTCCGGTCGAAGGTCGGCGTGGGGGCGGGTATGCGCGCGAACTCGGCGGCCCGGTGCGCGCGGGTGCTCCGGGACGGGCCGGGGCGGCCCTGGCCGGTGGCCCGCGTGTGGCCGCCCCCGGGCGTCCGGTCAGGCCGTGGGGAAGAGGCTCCGGTAGGCCGGGTGGGCCCTGAAGGGGCCGCCGTGGTGCGGTGACGTCAGGGAGCCGTGGTGTTCGGTCCCGTCGAGGGTGTGCAGCACGGCGACGAGCCGGTAGTCCGGGTGGATGCCGTCGTCACTGAGGGCCGTCTCCACGGTGAGCTCCAGGACGTCTCCGGGCGCGACCGGCACCGGGGCGTCGAAGAGCGGGAAATAGATGCTGGCCCAGTTGGTCCGCATGCGCAGCGCGTCGAGCGGCTCGTCGTCCGGCAGGCACCAGAGGTTGAGCCAGGTGAGCACGCCGTCGACCTGGCCGGCCCGGGTGATGGCCAGGCGGGTGGTGGTGCGCTGCTCGGTTCGCAGTTCGCCGTTGAAGTCGAGGACCTCGACCGGTCGGCCGTCGCTGAGCAGGGCGCCGGTGTGTGGGTTCTCGATCCGCAGCCGGATGTCGAAGGGCCTGCCGTGCCAGTCGAAGATGCTCTGCAGGTACGGGATGGCCGCCTGGGAGAACGCGACGGGCTGGCCGGGGAGCAGGTCGGCGAGGCGGACGGCTGCGGCGAGGGTCACCGCGCGGTGTGGCACCACCAGGCCCTCGGGTACCAGGTGGCGGTTGCGGGCGTCGGTCAGGACGGCTGCCGCGCCTTCGGCGCCGGCCAGGGAGCCGATGATCTCCGCCACGCAGACGTCGACCTTGGGCGCGAACCGCAGGGTGGTCGACTCGCCGAGCAGGAGCGTGATCAGGTCGCGCTGGTCGAGGGTGGCCAGGGTGTCGGCGGCCTTGTGGAACGCGTCGTCGATGACTTCGACGGCCAGGGCGTTGCGGGCTCCGGCTCGGACGCTCTCGTACGCCCAGAGGAGGTCTTCCCCGGTGCCGATGTCCAGGACACGTCGGCCCGGCGCGAGCTTGGCCAGCGCGGCGAGGAAGCGCTGGTTGCGCTCGTGGTCGGTGGTCATGGTCGAGTAGAGGAACTGGTCGTAGATGGGGTATTCGCCGACCGTCGGCCACAAGGCCGGCCGGCCGGCCCGTTTGGACCCGGGGTCCACGTCCACGAGCACGGTGTTTCCGTGCGCCTTGAGCTCTCTGGTCTCGTGCATGGTCGCCTTTCGCGGGTGTGCTGTCGGGTTCGGTGTGCTCGGGGCGTCGGTCGCCGTGCCGACGCTTCGCGGGAGCAGCGGGCATGCGGGCGTGGGAGTCCGGCCCGGCGGCAGGTGGCCGGCGGGCTCGGGCGGCTGGGTGAAGCGGGCTTCAGGTGCGCAGCAGGGGCAGGGTGGTGCAGCGCAGGGAGCCGGGGATGCGGGTGACCTCGGAGTAGTCGACGGCCAGGACCTCGAGTCCGAGGGCGGTCAGGGTGGCGGCGATGCGGTCGCTGCCCGCGGCGACGACGACCGTCGTGGGGGCGATGGCCAGGACGTTGACCTGGACGGCGAGGGCCTCGGCGTCGGTGACGGGGACGAGGTGGTCGAAGCGGGTGTCGAACCAGCGGTTCTGGTCGGCGGTGAATACGTCGCGGTGGATGAGGGCGGTGCCGGGTGCGACGACGGCGAGGTGGTCGTCGAGGTGGACGATCCCCTTGAGCGCGAAGGGCACGGGGACAACCTCGCGGTCGATTCCGTGCCGGGTGAGGGCGTCCTGGAGGGCGTTGGCGCCGTCGGGGCTGGTCTCCTCGCTCAGGCCGACGAGGACGGTGGCGGTGTCGGGGAGCAGAACGTCGCCGCCCTCGATCGTGCCGCGCGCGAGCCCGACCGGCTGCGTTCCGAGGGCGGGGTCGGCGAGGGCGTCGGCTTCGGCCCGGCGGTGCCCGGAGTTCAGGCGGGACCGGAACAGGACGTGGTCGACGACGAAAGCGATGTCGCGGGGGTAGTGCTGGACGGAACAGCCCGGCGCGTCGGGGAGCAGGACCACGTCGGTGCCGCGGTCGCGGAGCAGCCCGATCAGCTGGTCCTGCTGGGCACGGACGAGGGCCGGCTCGTAGGCGGCCCAGGTGCTGGTGGCCTGTTGGCGGGCGAGGACCGGGTGGACGTCGGGGCCGTCCAGGGGGCGGGTGAAGTCGCCGGCGTGGCGCATGGCCACGCGGGCGAGGGTTCCGTACTCGGTGGCGACATGGACGGCGGGGCGCACGGGTCCTCCTGGGGCCGGTCGGGGCGTGGTGGTGTGCGGGGTGGAGGTGCTCCCGGCACGGCCCATCGGCGGGCCTGCGGGGCGGGCGCTGTCAGGTGCGCCCGCCCCGCAGGGTCCGGGAACTCAGCCGGCCGCGGGGGGCGGGGTGTCGCACTGGGCGAGCCACGGCGCGGCCTCGGCGACCCGGTTGATGTTGGTGGGGACCAGGTCCGGGTCGGTGCCGTAGTGGTCGAGGGCGGTGGCGAGGATGCCGATGATCGTGTCGTCGCCGTAGTCGCGGGCGGCGATGTGGGTGCCGCACGTCCCGCAGAATCCGCGGGCGGTTTTGCCGGGGTAGGTGTCGTACCAGGTCGGCTCGCCGCCCTCGCCGCTCCACTCCAGCCCGGCCATCGAGAAGCCGATCCACCACTGGAACGGCGCGCCCGCTCGCTTGGCGCAGTGCCCGCAGTTGCAGACGTGCGGGTCGTCCACCGGGCCGGTGACGGTGAAACGGATCTCCCCGCACAGGCAGCCGCCGCTGCGGACCTCGGGGCCGGGGCGGGGGCCGGTGGCAGCGGCGGCCGCGGCGATGGCGGCGGCGACAGTCTCGGACACTAGTTCAATTCCTCAGCGCGGTAGGCCAGTTGGGTCCACCAGTGTGCCATCGCGTTGAAGATCTGCAGAAAACCCTCCAGGGCCTGCGGCAGGTCGAGGCCGAACAGGTCACTCTGACGGATGAACCGGGCCAGGCCCTCGACGTGGGCCTCCTCCACGCTCATGCCTCCGACCTGCGCGGCCTCGTGGTCCTCGTCGAGGTGGAGCCGGTAGTAGTAGTCCAGGCTCGTCAGCGCCGGGCCGCTGGCCCGGATGGTCAGCTCGCCGTACCGGTCGGTGATGGCCCGAAGGATCTCGGTCTCGGCGACGGCGACACCCTCGGTGGCGTAGTAGCCGCCGGCGATGAGGCCGGTCATGTGGGAGTTGACGAGAACCTGGTGCTGAAGGACCAGCAGGCCTGTCTCCGGGGCGGGGACGTGGCCGTTGACGAGCAGGCCGAGGTCGGTGAGCAGCGCGCGGGTGTAGAGGATGTAGTGGGCGGGGACTTTGCCGGGCTCGCCTCCCTCCTCCAGGAAGTTGCGGTCGAACTCGTGCCCAAGGGCTGGGCAGGAGCCGTAGACCTGGGCGGCGGCCAGGCGCAGGAACTGGGCGTTGTGCCGGGCGAACACGCTGAGCTCGGCGATGTACATGCGGGCCTGCGCCACAGTGAGGGTGGCGGGGTCGACCAGGGTGCGGATCTGCCGGTAGATCGCCTCGATCATGGGCTTGAGGTGCTTGTCGACGAGGTCGTCGCCGCTGGTGCGGTTGCCCTGGAGGGTGGCGTGGATGTAGCCGCGGGTCTCCGGGTTCGCCTGCAGGTACATCTCGACCAGGCTGGTGCCGCGCAGGTCCTCGAGCGTGGGTGCGGTGGCGGTGGTGGTCACGTGGTCTCCTCGGGCGTGGTGGTGAGGGTCAGGCCGCCGGTGGCGCCGAGCGTGCGGATCGCGGCGATCACCTGCTGGTCGTCGGGCAGGGGGGTGGGGCCGTTGTTGAGGCGCTCGACCAGGTCGGGGGTGAGGACGGCGGGGTCGGCAGGCGCCTCGCAGCCGCGCAGGAACGCCTGCTGGCCGGTGACGATCAGCCGGTAGGGGGCGCGGACGGCGACGTTCGTGCCGGGCGCGAGGGCGGCGGAGGCGAACGCGGCGGCGACCTCGTCACGGGCGAGGTCGCGCTCGGTCTGCTGCCAGCCGCCGTTGCTGAGGACGGTGTACCAGCGCTGGTGGGCGTGCTGGGCGGCGGCGGCCGGCGCCTGATCGGCGGCCGCGGTGAACGCGGCGGCGGTCGCCTCGCCCAGGCAGCGGGCGAGCGCGTCGGGGCCGGCGGCCAGCGGCTGCATCGGGGACGGCCGGCCGGCGGCGGTGTCGGGCTCGCTGGCCAGGAGGGTGTCCACCAGATCCGGCGCGATCCAGGCCCGGGCGACGGCGGCGTCGGGGAAGGTGTACAGGGGGATGGCGACGGAGACGGAGAACTCGCTCTGGCGGCCGACGTGGAAGACGCGCTCGGGCAGGAACAACGCGTCACCGGGCTCCAGGGCGAAGTGCTCGCCGGGCTCCAGGAGCCACGTGTAGTCCCCGTACAGCGGGTCGGAGCTGCCGGTGAGCTTGCGGTACTCCTCGGCCGACCAGCAGTAGAAGTCCTTGGTGCCGGGGCCGTAGTGGGTGAGGAACGCGTTCTCGTAGCCCTCGTGGACGCCGAACGCCGTCCCGCTGTAGTTACCGACGAACGCGACCAGCTCGGCGCCGCCGGCCGGAACGCCCCAGCCCTCGATCAGCGCGCCGACGAACTCGCCCAGGCCCGCGGCCAGCGGCTCGCTGACGCTCTCCAAGGTGTTGAGGACCAGGCTGAACCGCTCGGCGCCGACCTGCTCCTGCATCCACGCGACGAAGCCGGCCTGCGGCCAGGCGTCGGCAGCCAGCACCGCGTCCACCAGGTCCGGGCGGTGCTCCTCGCCCACGTAGACCCGGGCGTTCGCGGTGATCTCCACCCCGGCCCGGCTGGCGCGGCGGATCGCGGCGAAGCCCTCCAGCACGGCGGCCGCGTTCGCGGCCGAGGCGGGGACGACGTTCTTGAACAGGTACGGCCGGGTCATGCCGGCGGTCTTCTCCGGCAGGGTGCTGGTCCAGAACTCGCTCGGCGGGGGCCACTGTCCGGTGCTGCTCATAGCCGGGGAACTCCTTCGGGTGCGGGCCGCGCGGTGCGGCCGGGCGGGGGCGTGGACGCGGGGCGGCGGTTCAGGCCGAGAGGTAGTCCTCGGGGCCGCCGTCGCGGACGGTGTCGAGGGTGAAGCAGTGGTGCCCGCCGCCGAACAGGCGCCGGTGGCGGTGCTGGACCGGAACGACGGTGAAGCGGCGCTGCTCCAGTACCTCGATCAGCTCCGGGTAGAGCGAGTTGACGACGACCGTGGTCTCGTCGATCGACAGCACGTTGATGTCGATGTAGCGGGACGCGGTCGGGACCACGAACCCGAAGGCGTCGTAGTCGGGCTCGGGCACGGTGCTCGCCGGCGGGTAGATTGCCTCCCAGCCGCGCATCGCCTCCGGCAGGAGGCCGAGGTACTCCGGGGAGCGCAGCAGCATCAGGCCCGGGCGCAGCGGGACCACGATGGAGTCGACGTGGTTGTCGGCGATCCCCGGCAGCCGGTGCCAGCGCAGGTCGGGGAAGTTGCGCTCCAGCCACCGGTAGGCGAGCTCGTGGTTGTGGTTGGAGACGTTGACCAGCACGTCGCGGCCCAGGCGGATGCACTGGGCGCCGTCGAAGATCATCTCCAGGCCCAGGCCGTCGATGCTCTGGGCGTCCTCGCCGGTCATCGCCGCGGTGACGTCGATGCCGTGCCGGTCGAAATAGGCGGTGTCGAGGGAGTGGGCGGCGAGCGCGGGCCGCGGCATGGACAGCCAGTTCGACCCCTCGCCGAAGTAGCGGTTGAAGTGCGCCTTGAGGTGGTCGTTCTCGAAGACCCTGCCGCGGATGTGCGGGGCGGTCTCCACGATCGTCGTCCCGAGGATGACCGCGTTGTCGCGCACGTTCAGCGGCGGCGTCGCGCCGCTGCTCCACCACGGGGAAGCGATCTGGACGTCCTTGCCGGGGGTGGAGGGGCGCAGCACGCGCACCCCGCAGCCGGACAGGGCCTCTGCGAAGCCGGTGACGTCCTCGATCAGCTCGTCGACGATGCGCTGGGGGATCGTCAGCTGCCGCTGTCCGTCGGGCAGGTGGGGGGCCACGTTCTCGTAGTAGAACAGCCTCCAGCTACTGTCGGCGTCATGCTCGGTGTAGTGGTCGGCGCGGCCGACGACGACCTCGCGCAGCCTGGTGAAGTCGTCGAAGCTGTGCGCGCCGCGAGTGGGCGGGCCGAGCTGGGGGTGGGGTTGGGTCATGGGATGGGCCGCCTCCTCGGCGGCGGGTGCCGGCATGGCCCCGGCGGGCAGAGGGTGCCGCCCGGGCTGCACTGCGGCGGGCCGGTTGTGGACGGGGGACGGTCGGTCAGGCTGCGGCGTGTTCGGCGGCCGCGGCCTGGCGGGGGTCAGGATCGGCGGTGAGGCGGGCGATGACGTCCTCGATCACGCAGGGCACGTCGGGGGTGGAGCGGCGGCGGAAGAAGTAGCCGGAGCACCACGGCACCTCGTTCCAGCGCTCCAGGCGCTCGGCCAGGAGGGCCTGGGCCTCGGGCAGGCGCCGCCACGGGATCCTGGGGCACCAGTGGTGCACCGGGTGGTACATGTCGTCGAGGTGGCCGCCGAGCAGGTGCCGGGTGAGCCAGTGCGAGGACCAGCCGCGGGTCTGCAGCAGCACGTCGCCGTTCTCGATCAGCCCGGCGTGGTTGCCCAGGTCGGTGATCCAGGTGACCTGCGGCCGCACCAGCACCAGCGGGACCAGCCAGTACAGCAGCAGGTCACCGAGGACGCCGAAGGACCGGCACGCGGCGGCGACACCGGCCCACAGCACCGCGCGGGCGACGAGCGCCCACCGGCTCTCCCGCGGACCGCGGGTCACCAGCGTGCGCAGCGCCGACGTCGGCAGCCGCCACAGCCCGGCCCTGGCGATCACCCGCAGCGCGAAGGCGCTCCGGCTCATCGGCGTCCGGACCGTGTGCAGACGCCCGGCCCGGTAGGACTGGAACATCGGGTCGGCGTCGCTGCCCAGCTGTGCGTGGTGCACCCCGTGGGTGGCCCGGTAGGGCCGCAGTCCCTCGCCGAGCATCCCCGTGAGCAGGTACCCGACCAGGCGGTTTCCGCACGCGGTGGCCAGCAGCTTCGCGTGGACGCACTCGTGCGCCAGGTTCGACAGGTGGCGCTGGCGCACCCCGATGTACAGCATCGCCAGCAGTGGGCCGACGACGTGCCCCACCAGGGAGCCGGCCAGCGCGGCCACGACGATCGCACCGACATCGCAGGCGACATCCCGCAGCCCGACGCTCGGAGCGCCGCACAGGCCCTCGAGTTCGCCGATCAGCTCGGGCCCCAGCGCCTGCCGGACCGGACCGGACGCGCCGGTCGAGTGCCGGCTGCGGCTCCGGGTGTTCTCGCGCCGGCGTGCTGACCACCGGCTGGGCCTGCCCATCTGCTCTCCTCCGGACATCACTGGACTGTTGGAGTTCCGTGAACCGCTGACGGTGGGCGGGGCGCCCCGCCCACCGTCAGCAGCACGTCAGCCGATCAGGACGATCGGGGTCAGGCGGCAGCACCGGGACGCATGCCGAGCTTGACGCCCGGGCGGGCGCCGAGCTTCACGGCGGACGCGCCCGGGCGCATGCCGAGCTTCACGTCGCCCGGGCGCATGCCGAGCTTCAGGTCCTGGTCCATGGGTTCTCCTCTCGGACCGCGGGCATGCCGCGGCCGCGTGTGGTGAATCGGATGGTCGAGCCAGATGAGCACGGCTCGAAGAGCCGGCCGGGCGCTGCGCCGAAGGCGCCGGTGACCGTTGCGCCGAGTGGCCGTGCCATCACGCTAGGGCCGCTCCACGGTCGGCGGCAACGGGTCGTGCCGTTGCGTCAGATGCGCCGGGGCGTTGCGCACCCGTTGCGTCCATCTCGCGGTTGAACTGGGAAAACGCTCTGACGGCTTGCCGGATTCGCGGCCGTCTGCCCGGCGGCGGACCGCCCGGCGGCTGCGCGCGGTCTTCTGCACCCTCCGTGGCGGCGGCTACGTTGAGGCACCCCGGGAGAGCAGTACGCCCCGGAGACACTCCGTCGCATCAACGCCCATTCCAGGCAGTCGAGTTGAGGGGAATGCGCATGTCCGCGCCGTCCGACTCCATCCGCACCAAGGCCCACGTGCTGCACGGCCTGCGAGCCGTCCTCCACGACGAGGGCTTCACCGAGCTGGTCACCCCCGTCGCCCGCCGTGCCGACCTCGGCCTCGGCCGCCGCGTACCCGCCGGCCTCCACGAAGGCCGGCACCTGCGCGCGATGATCGGCCCGGCGCTGCGCGTCAACGTCAGCGCCAGCCTCCCACGGGTGTACGAGATCGGCCCCTGCTTCCGGCCCGAGCCCCCCGACGCCCTCCACGCCGCCGAGTTCACGATGCTCGACCTGTACACCGCGCACCTCGGCTTCGCCGACCTGATCGACCTCGCCTGGCGCCTGGTCGGCCCGCACCTGCCCCACTACGCCCCCGAGCAGCTCTCTGTCGCCGACCACGTCCACGACCAGTTCGGCATCGACCTGCGCACCGAGCCCCTCGGCGACCTGCACCCGCGCATGGCCGCCCGGATCGGCGCCGACGCGGCCGAGCCCTTCCGTGACATCCTCGGCCGCTACATCGCCCTCGAACTCGAGGCCGGCACCACGGGCCGCGCCGTGTTCCTGACCGACTACCCCACCGGCGGCGATGAGCCGTGTGCCCGGCTGGCCCCCGGGACCACCGCCGTCCTGGAGCGGTTCGAGCTGATCGTCGACGGCATCGAGCTCGTCCACGGCTACACCGACGAGACGGACCGCGCGGCCTTCACCGAGCGGGCCAAGGCCGTCGGCCTCTACGACGACGAGCAGCAGCTCGCCCTGGACGCCGTCGCGGCCGGGGCCGTGCCCGCGGACACCGCCGGCCTCGGCATCGGGATCGAGCGGTTGTGCGCCGTCTCCACCGGGCTCCGCGACATCACGCCGTTTCTCCAGTCCCCCCAGTTCTGACCCCGGAGGCCCCGATGGACCTTGAGATCACCCCGCTGGCCGGCGGCTTCGGTGCCCGTGTCGAGACCGACCTCGCCCGCACCGGTGGCCCCGCCGCGGCGGGCGCCCTCACCGCCGCACTGCACCGGCACCGGGTGCTGGTCCTGCCCGGCCAGCACCTCAACCACGCCGACCTGCATGCCGCCGCCGCCCTGTTCGGCGTCGTCGACACCGCCACCGACCGCCGCTACACCGTCCCCGGCTTCCCCGGCCTCACCGTCGTCTCCAACATCCACCAGGACGGCGCCCCGATCGGCATCTACGACGGCGACGAGGAGGAGGAGTGGCACGCCGACAACAGCTTCAAGCCGCAGCTGGCCGCCGCCACTCTGCTCTACTCGGTCATCACCCCCGGCCAGGGTGGCGAGACCCGCTTCGCCGACACCACCCGCGCCTACGCGGACCTGCCCGCCCGTCTCCGGGCCCGGGTCGACGGCCTGAGCGCCGTCCACTCCGTCCAGCACCTCGCCGCCCAGCAGGCCGGCAGCGCCGACGGCCGCTCCTCGACCAAGGCCGGCACCCTCGCCCGACTGCCCGAGGTCACCCACCCGCTCGCCCCTGTCCACCCCGTCACCGGCGCCCGTGCCCTCCTGCTCGGCTCCATGGTCATCCCCCGCATCGAGCAACTGCCCGACCCCGAGGGCCAGGCACTGCTGGCCGACCTCCTCACCCACGCCACCGGCCCCGACTACCTCTACACCCACCGCTGGAACCAGGGCGACCTGGTCGTGTGGGACAACCTCGCCGTCCTGCACACCGCCTCCCCCTGCGACAGCTCACGCCACCCGCGTCTGCTGGTGCGCGCCGCCGTCCGCCAGCCGACACGCCGCCCCGGTCCCTCCGACGGGGGAATCCCCGCCGAGCTGCCCGCCTCCCGATCGAACCGCCAGTAGGGTGGCCGAATGAGTTCCCAAGTGCCCATGAAGGAACGGGCCTTGAACCCGGATCGGATCGCCCGGATCGGGCGCGAGATGCAGGCCGCCTGCCCCGGCTTCGACGCCGTCTCGTTCACCGCCCAGGTCACCGCCGATCTGCCCAGCCTGGAGCTCAAGGCCCGCATCGTCCGCACCGCCGAGGGCCTGCACCAGCACCTTCCCGTCACCGGCCCGGCCGCCCTCGACACCTTGCTGCGCTCCCTGCCAGCCACACCGGAGGCCGCCGGCGCGGAAACCGAATTCGGCCTCTACATCTACGCCCCCCACTCCGCCTACGTCGCCGCCCACCACCTCCACGCCGAGCGGCTCGACCAGGCATTCGACGCGCTCGCCGCGATCACCCCGTACTTCTCCGCCGAGGACGCCGTCCGCGCCTTCCTCACCACCTACCCCGAGCAGACGCTGACGGCCGCCGCGACGTGGGCCACCGCCGCCGACCGCCGGGTGCGGCGCCTGGCCAGCGAGGCCCTGCGCCCCCACCTGCCCTGGTCCGTCGGCACCGGCCTGCCCGTCGACACCGCCCTGCCGCTGCTCGACGCGCTGCACGCCGACAGCAGCCGCTTCGTGACCACGTCGGTCGCCAACCATCTGCGCGACATCGCCCGCACCCAACCCGACCTCGTCCTGGCCACCCTGGCCAGGTGGCGCACCGAAGGACGCGCCACGAACACCGAGCTCGCCTTCATGACCCGCGAGGCGCTCAAGGCCCGCCTCAAGGACGGCTGGCCACCCGCCTACACGATCCTCGGCTACGACCCGCAAGCGGCCGTCAGCGTCAGCCCCCTCCGCCTGACCCACACCCACTACCGGCTCGGTGACGACCTCGCCTTCGAAGCCGACCTCACCGCCCCTACTGACACCCCAGTGCACGTCATGTACGTGCTGACCCGCACCGACCCCGACACCCAGGCCCGAGAGAAAGTCGCTCACCTCACCCGGGCCACCGTCAAAGCAGGCGCACCACTGCGCCTGGCCAAGACCCACCTCCTGACGTCCACCGGCACCGCCGCCCTCGCACCGGGCAGCTACCACCTCTCACTCCAGGTCAACGGCCGCCGCCACCCTCCGGCGCTGCTCCGCATCACCAACAGCCCGGCCTGACCAGGACGGCCCCACCGCACGCAGCCCTGGCGCCGGCAGACCCCGCGCACCGATCGCAGCGCCACACCGCCGTCCGTTCGACCGGCCGATCCCGAGGAGCAGCCCGCAGTGTTCCCCGCTCAACCCGACCACGACCGCCGTCGGCGGCTGCTCCAAGACCTTGCCGCCATCAGCCCCTGGGACTCGGTGGAGGCCCAGCACCTGGCGGAGACCGCGGCATGGATCTCCAGCGGGGCACCTCTGGACCGAACCGCCTACGACGCGCCCGACCCGCACCTGGTCGCCTACTTCGTCGTCGCCGACCCTGACCGCGAAGAGCTCCTGCTGGGCCACCACGTCAAGAGCGGCCTGCGCCTTCCGGCCGGTGGGCACGCGGAGCCCGGAGAAGCACTCTGGCAGACGGTCGAACGTGAGGCGGCGGAAGAACTTCGGCTCCCGGCTGTTCCCTTCCTCGGCCGGAGCCCGTTCTTCCTCACCCGCACGTCGACAGTGGGTCCTCGCAGTCACACCGACGTGTCGTGCTGGTTCGTTCTACGCGCTCACCGGCAAGACGTCAGCTGGTTCGACCCCGGCGAGTACACGGCCGTCGAGTGGCTGCCCTGGCGGCGGCTTCTCGAAGAGCCCATCCATCAACTCGACCCGAACATGCACCGGTTCACACGCAAGTTCCTGGCCGCGGTGACGGCCGACTGACCCGCGAAGGCACCCGGCAGCGGGACCCTGCGCAGCGAGATCGGCGGACCGCGGTCGGTGCCTTCGCGGTCCCCGCGACGACGAGTAGCCGGAGTGCCCCAGCAGGCGCTCAACGTCCGAGAGAACGAGGTGATGCAGTGACCGATCAGCAGACGGCCACGCCGGCGCGCTCAGTGCGGGAGGTGACCGCGAGCACGTTCCTCCTGCGCCGCGACGCGGGCCAATGGAGCGTGGGTTTGATCTGGCACGACCGGTTGGACAGCCACATGCCGGCCGGCGGTCACGGCGAGGTCGGGGAGGGAGTACACGACGCCGCTGTCCGCGAAGTCTTTGAAGAGACCGGCCACAGGGCCCGCCTGATCCCCGGCCCCACGGTACCCGTCCCAGCTGACTTCCCCCACCGTCCCGTTCCGGCTCCGTGGTGGATCTGCGAGGGCGGGGCGAGTCCTGACGGACACACCAGCACCCTGCACACCCACGTCGACCACATCTACCTGGCCCTCGTGGACACCGTGTCCGCGGCCGCCGAGCAGCAGGCCGACCACCAGCTCACCTGGTTCACCCACAGCCGCCTCACTACCGACCCGACCGTATCCGAGGACAGCCGACTCCTCGCGCTGCAGCTGATGACCTGGCTGGACGGCGCCCCCGCCGGTGCCGAGGACAACCCGGAGCGGCTCAGCGCCCACCTCGCCCACCGAGCGGCCCTGGGCCTCCTCCTGCCGACGCAGCAGCGCCAGCAGGAGGGCCCGGCATGATCGGCGGCTGGAGCACGGTCGCCTCGACCGTCCAATACACGGGACTGCGGGTGGTGGTGCGCCGCGACTCGGTCCGACGCGCCGACCAGAGCCTGGGGACGTACGAGTACACCGAGTCCGTCGACGGGGTGCGCGTCGTGGCCCTCAACGACCGGGGCCGGATCGCCCTGGTGGAGGAGGCCGTCTACGCCTGCGGCCAGCGGCTGCTGATGTGCCCCGGTGGCGGGTGCGAGCCCGGCGAGGACCCGCTGGCGGCCGCGCGCCGAGAGCTGGCCGAGGAGGCCGGAATCCACGCCGCCGAGATCGAGCTGCTGACGACAATGTGGCGGATGCCCGCTGGCGCGCGTACCCGCGAACACCTCTACCTCGCCCGGGGCCTGAGCGTCGGAGAACACCACCGGGACCCGAGCGAGGCCGACATGGAACTGCACTGGTTCCCCCTGGAGAAGGCGGTGGCGATGTGCACCGCGGGCCGGATCGTCGAGGCCGGCACCCTCGCGGCGGTCCTGCTGACCGCGCAGCGCGCAGACATCCAGGCCACGCCGTCCGCTGACCGCCCGAGCTGAGGAGACTGGTGACCGACACCGACATGGCCGGCGCCGAGCAGGATCCCGACCTAGTGCGTTACCTGGCCGCGCACGCTGCCCCCGCCGCGTGCGCGGACGCACTGATCCGCAACGCCCAGGGCCAGGTCCTGATCGTCGATCCGGTGTACAAGCCGGGCTGGGACCTGCCCGGCGGCATGCTGGACGACGAGGAGCCGGCCGAGGCACTCGTGCGGGAGCTGCGGGAGGAACTGGGGCTGCACGCCGAGGTCGGCCGCCTGCTGGCGGTGGACACGGTGTCCGCCCGCCGCTGGGGACGCACGATCGTCTGCTTCCTCTATGCGGCCCACCCCGGGAAGGCCATCGAGGTGGCCGACCTGGTGCTGCAGAGCAGCGAGATCCGAGAGGCCCGGTTCGTCGGCGACCAGGAGGCGCTCGCTCTGCTGGCCGAGCCGGTGGCCGCCCGCCTGGCGGCGACGCTGGCCGCGGAGCGCGGATCCCACACCGCGGTGCTGCGCGACGGCCGCCCTGTCCCGGTGGCGCGGCGTGACCACTACCTGCTGCTGCCGGCGCCGATGATGGCGGCCACCGTGCTCGTGCGGGACACCGCCGGTCGGGTCCTGGTCCTGGAGCCGAGTTACAAGGCGCACCTCGAACTGCCGGGCGGGATGGTCGAGGCGCACGAGACCCCGGCGCAGGCCGCCGGCCGTGAGCTGGCGGAGGAGCTCGGTCTGCGGGTGCCAATCGGCCGGCTGCTGGTCGTGGACAGCAACTCCGCTGCCCTATCCAAGTACGGGAGGGCTCTGACCTGCCACATCTACGATGTCGAGCCGCTGACGCCCGCTCAGGCACGGGAACTGTGCTTCGTTGACGGGGAGATCCGCGCGGCTCAGTGGCTGGAGCCGAAGGACGCCCAGAATTCGCTGCCTCCACTGCTGGCGGAACGGGTGGCCGCGGCGCTTCTGGCTCTGGAGGCCGGCACCGTCGAGGTGATCGAGCGAAGCAGACCGGAGGCAGCGTGAGCTCACGCTCCCCCGGCGGAGCGTGAGCGTGGCCGGCCACCACAGCCGCCTGCCCGATCCGGCAGCACAGCGCCCGGCATCGGAACCAGTGATCGCCACAAGTCATCGCTCGCCGCTCGGCCCGCGGAGGAGTCCCGCCGAGAGGGCCGCTCGAAGGCGGCCACGAAGCACGTGCTCAGTCAGCTCCACAAGGGTCGTGACGTACCGGAAGTCCCGCACTCTACAAGTCCGCCGGGCCCCATACGCACCAACGCGCCCCGCTGCCGTGCGGCGCTTGGGAACCTCGGCGATTCGGCCAACCGCCTCTTGTGGCAGTGCCGTTGCGCGAGCTGAGTCGGTGCAGCTTCCACGGTTCCCCGAACGCTCTATCCCGGGACTTCAGGACCGACCGAAAAACGTGTGTTCGATATCCCGGCTGTGTCGTTGAGCCTCGCGAACCAGCCGTGACGACCGACAGGGGGATCGACTTGACCTCGGGCAGCACAGCCGCACAGCCGAGCACGGACGAAGCGGAGGGGACTCCACCGGACAGCGGGGGCGCGGCGCAGGAGGAGGAGTTCCAGTACCGGGACGAGTCCCGGCTCCAAGCCGGCGCGCAGATGACGACGACCACGATGGCGCGGCGCCTGCCCGTGCTGGTGCGCCGGTCGCTGCGCATGGCGTGGCAGGTGGACCGGGGCGCGACGGCCGGGCTGCTCGCGTGCCAACTCGGCACTGGCGTGCTGGCCGCGCTGGGCCTGTTCGCTGTCACCGGGACCCTCACCGCGCTGATCTCCTCCGGCGATATCACCGAGCGACTGCGGGAGGCGGCTCCGCAGCTGGCCGTCATCGCGGCGGCTGCGGGGCTGCGGGCCCTGCTGGGAGTCACGGTGACCTGGCTGACCGGTCGGCTGCGGCCGGTGCTCGCCCGGGCCGCAGAAGTCAGCATGGTCGAAGCGGCTCTCGGCGCCGAGGCCGCGGCGAACAACAAGCCGGGATACAACGACCAGTACGACATCGCCGACCGCGGCGCCCAGGTCACCCCCGACCTCGTGGAGGAAGCCCAGGACGTGCTGGCCGCCACGGCGACCCTCGCCGCCGGCGCCACGGTCCTCACCGTGATCCACCCGATTCTCTTGCCTCTTCTTCTCCTGGCGTGCCTGCCGCAGGCCGCCGCGTACGTGCGCGCGGCCCGAGTGGTGTACCTCGCGGGCCTGGAGACGTCGGGGCGCCGGCGGATGCTGCACAAGCTCCGCTGGCACATGTCCTACATGGAGTCCAGCGAGGAGATGCGGGCCTGCCTGGCCGGCCCGTTCCTCCTGGGCCGCTACCGGCGCCTGGCCGCCTCCGTCAACGTCTCCGAGCGCGAGGCCGCGAACACGGGGGCCTGGATGGGCCTGGCCGGTGCGGCGGCCGGCGGAGTCGCCTCGGCGGCAGTCTGGGCGACCCTGCTGTGGCTGCTGGTCTCCGGCCGGATGGACCTGGCGGCTGGCGGCGGTGCGGTCTTCGCCCTGCAGACGGCGACCGGCTCCGTACGCGGCATCATCAACGGCGGAGCCCGGCTGGTGCGCACCGGCTGGTACGTGCAGGACTGGCAGAACTTCATCGATAACGCGCACGGGCAGGCGATGGTGGCCTCGCGTGGCTCCGAGGTACTGCCGGCGCCGCCGGAACGATTCGAGGTCCGCGACGTCACCTACCGGTACGACGGCGCGGACAAGGACAGCCTGGCCGGGGTGTCGCTGACGGTACGGCGCGGGGAGATCGTGGCGCTGGTCGGGGAGAACGGGTCGGGTAAGACAACGCTGTCCCGGCTGATCTGCGGGCTGCTGCTGCCGACCTCCGGGGAAGTGGCCTGGGACCACAAGACCACCGCGCGGCTGGAGCCGTGGGAGGCGTGGAAGCACGTGGCGGTGGCACCGCAGCGGTTCACCTACCTGCCGCTGACGCTGCGCGACAACGTCACCCTCGGACAGGGCGACACCAGCGACGCCGCGCTCATGGCGGCCTGCGAGGCGTCCGGAGCCGCGGACATGCTGCCCGCCCTCCGTTCCGGCCTCGACACCCTCCTGACCAGCGAATGGTTCGGCGGCCACCAGCTGTCCGGCGGGCAGTGGCAACGCGTCATCCTGACCAGGGCATTTCACCGGAAGGCCGAGCTGCTGGTGATGGATGAGCCCACGGCCGCGCTCGACGCCCGGGCGGAGCACCACGTCTTCACCGGCCTGCGGGACCTGGCCAAGGACCGGGCCATCCTTCTGATCACACACCGGCTCGCCAACGTCGCCGTGGCCGACCGGATCGTCGTCCTCGACCAGGGCCGTCTCGTCCAGGAAGGCACGTACGCGCAGCTCACCCGCGAACCCGGGCTCTTCCGGACCCTGTGGGAACTGGAGCAGCGCACCGGCGGCGCGCCCGGCCCCACCTGATCCCCGCCCGCAGTCCTGAGCCGACCCCGGCCGTCCGGCAACGGCCGGGGTCCGTCGATCCGCCAACCTGGCCGGCCGATCCGGCACCCCGACGACCAACGCGACCGACACCCCCGGGAGGAACCGTGTTCCCCGATCTCACCGAACCTGATGGCGGTGTGCCCTGGCGCTCCGCCGTCCCGCGCCCGGGCGCGAGGTGTGCCGGATGAGCCAGACGAAGCCGCTGCCCGCGGCCCTGAAGCGTTGGGCGGAACAACGGATCGGCCCCGTCGTGTCCGTCCGCGACGCCTCGCACGACTGGGACCGCTCCCGGGTGTGGGATCTGAAGGGCGAACGCGGGGTGCACCACTACCTGAAGGTCTCGCCCTCGGTGAAGTTCTTCACCCGTGAAAGCCGGGCCTACCGCCACATTGTCCCCGCACTCGGACACACCCGGGCACCCCACCTCATCGACAGCCGTGCCCAGGACCTGGCCCTACTGCTCACTGCGGTTCCCGGTGCCCCGGCGAAGGAACTCGGCTTGGACGCCGCCGGGTGGCGGACCGTGCACCAGCAAGCCGGGGCGCTCTGCGCCCGGCTCCACGAGGCCGGACCGCTCGACCCCGGCGACCGGGGGGAGGCCGAAGCCTCGTTGTCCGCCGCCGCTGACGGAGCGGAGAAGTATCTGGCTCGCGCTGGGAACCGGCTCAACCAGGACGAGCAGCAGCTGATCCGGGACTATGCTGACCGGCTTCGCCGCGTCAGCCCGGTGCCCGTCGGCTACGTCCACGGCGACAATCAGCCGAGGAACTGGCTGTGGTCCGAGCAGGGACTCGCCCTTGTCGACTTCGAGCGGTCCCGGCCGGCCGCCCGCGTCCAGGACCTCGTCATCCTCGCCACCACCCAGTGGGCTGACCATCCGGACCGTGAGAAGGCGTTCCTCCTGTCCTACGGGCGGGAGCTGTCCGACGCCGAGCGGCACGCGCTGCGCTGCCTGACCGCGCTGGACGCGGTCAACTGCCTGGCCTGGGGCCCGGACAACGGCGACGCCGAGGTCACTGCCCGGGGCCGGCGGACTCTGGACCGGCTCATCAGGGAGGACCGGCCGTGAGCGCCGTACACCGGAGTATCGGGAACGTCATGGTCCTGCTCCAGCGTCCCGCCGACGGCCGGATCCTGACCGTCCGGCACCAGGCGACGTCGTGGCACTCCCCCGGAATGCTCACGGTCGTCGGAGGACGCCTTGAGAACGGCGACTTCCTCGACGAGGGAGCGGTGCGCGAGCTCGCCGAGGAAGTCGGCATCCACATCAGTCCGGACCGCCTGCGGTTCTGCCAGCTGCTCCACTTCCACGCGGCGGACGGTGAGCGGGTGATCGGCGCCGCCTTCACGGTGCGGGAGTGGGAGGGCACCCCGTACAACCGCGAGCCGGGCACGCACACCGAGCTGGTGTGGGTCGACCCCGCCGCACCGCCGGCCGACTGCCACCCCTTCACCCACGCGGTCCTCACCCACTTCGCCACCGGCCGGCTCTATGCCAACGTGATCGCCCCGGAACTGCTGGGCGGTGAGGCCGGGTGACGACCTCCACCCAGACGGCCAAGGCCGCGACGGTCACCTTCCCGGATCTGCGCCGCTTGGTCGCCAGCGAGTGCGCGAGCCTGTCCGGATCCGCGGTCAGCACCGTCGCCCTCCCCACCCTGGCCGTACTGGAACTCCACGCCTCCACCACCCAGATCGCCGCGCTCGCCTTCCTCAGCCAACTGCCGAACGCCGTCGTGGCGCTCCCGGCCGGCGCGCTCTCGGACCGCTACGCCAAGCGCCCCCAGATGATCGCCGCGGACCTCACCGCCGCTGCGGGCCTCGCGACCATCCCGGCCGCAGCCTTCGCCGGGGTGCTCGGCATCGGCCAGCTGTACGCGGTCGCCGTCGTCCTCGGCATCACCAAGATCGTGCACGATGCGGCCGCCATCAGCTACCTGCCCATGCTCGTCGAGCCTGACCAGCTGCAGCACGCGAACTCGAGGCTCGGTGCGGCCTCGTCGGTGGCCGACAGCGCGGGCAGCAATGCAGGCGCCGCGCTGGTCGGCGCCATCGGCGCCGCCCGCTCGCTCCTCGCCGACGTCCTCTCCTACCTCGTCTCCGCCCTCCTCGTTTGGCGCATCCGCACCCCCGAGCCGCGAGCTCCGCTGCCCGTAGACCGGCGAAGCCTCGCGCGGGAAATCGGGGAGGGCCTGCGCTACGTGGCCGGGCAGCACACGATCCGAACGGTGATCGTGGCGCTCTCCACGCTCAGCTTCGGCCTGGCGATCATGAATACGTACTGGGCGTACTACCTGCTCGCCGACCTGCGCGTGTCCCCGACCGCGTTCGGCGTGATCATGGGGGTCGGTGGCGCCGGCAGCCTTGCCGGGGCACTCCTCGCCCCGCGGATCGCCTCCCGGATCGGGATCGGGCCGACGATCATCATCGGGTTCGCGGTCAGCCCACTGGCCCAGGTTCCCCTCCTGCTTGCCGGGCCCGGCATCCGCTGGCAGATCGCGCTCGCCGGGACGCTGACCGGTCAGCTGTTCTGGGCCACAGCCTCCGGCACGAGCCAGAGGTCCCTCCGGCAGATCTTGTGCGAACCCCGCTTCCAGGGCCGCATGCAGGCCGCGAGCACCACAATGACCGCCGGCGCCCGACCCCTCGCCGCCGCTACCGCCGGCGCCCTGGTCCTCCTCCTCGGGGTACGCGGCACCCTCGTCGTCGGTGCGGCCCTCCAGGTCGTCCCCGTGGCCCTCCTGCTCTTCTCCCCTGTCCGCGCTCTGCGGGACATGCCCGCCCCGCCCACGCGCGCCGCCGTTCCGCCCGCCCGTGAAGGAGCCTCATGACGACGACAGCGACCGCCGCGTACTGGGAACCGCTGTGGGCCGGGGGCCGCCGGTACCGGCAGCTCGACGTCCCCGAAATACGGCTGATGGACGAGCATCTCGGCCCCGGCCGCGGACGCCCCGCCCTTGACGTCGGCTGCGGCGATGGCGCCTTGGCCCGGCACCTCCACCACGAGCTCGGCTACCGCACCACCGGCATCGACATCTCCCCCAGCGCCATCGCACTCGCCGCCGGCCACAACTCAGGCCCCGGGCCCGCATGGCGGTGCGCCGACATCGCCACCGGCGACCTCTCGGCACTGCCGGAGCCCGCGTACGCGGTCATCACCTGCCGACTCGTCTACCGGTGGATGGACGACAAAAGAGCCTTCCTCAACCGTGTCCGCCAACTCCTCGCGCCCGGGGGGACGTTCTGGGTTGTCACCGAGATCACCGGCCGCCGCGAGAATGCCGACCCCCTTCACAGCCTCGGGATCAACCCCGCCGAGACCGAAAGCCTCACCTCGGCCTGGTCCACCGTCCGGACGGCCGACCTCGACGTGCTCCGCTGCTACGCCCTGCGCCCCTGAACCCATCCACCCCCTGATGAAGGACTTGGTGACCACCGAGAGGGACACCCTCGCTGTCTGGAACACCTATGGCACGCACCAGCTGACCAGAGACCTTCAGCTGCCCGAGCTGGACCAGTGGGACTGGGGCATCCCCGGCACCGGCCCCGGCATCGAATCCCTCGGCGAGGTGAACGGGCTGCGTGTTCTCGACCTCGGCAGCGGCCTCGGCCGACATGCCGCCCATCTCGCCGCCAGGGGCACCTCCGTCACCGCCGTGGACGCCTCCCCCGCCCAGCACCAACGTGCCCTCGCCCGCTACCCGGACACCCCGGGCCTGAACCTGGTGTGTGCCGATGCCGTCGCCCTCTTGCACGACGCCGACCCGTACGACCTGATCTACTCCGTGTGCTCCATGCCGTTCCTGGCCCCCGACCGGCTACTGCCCGCCCTGGCCAACGGCCTCACACCGGGCGGCCGACTCCTCTTCTCCGCGCTGCACACCACCTCGGACGGCACCGGACCGTCGACCGAGGTGGCCCCGCGCACCGAAATCCTGCGGCTGCCCGGCACCACCGAAGACCACCCCGTGAACATGTGGGTCCTCACCCCGCACCTGTGGCAGGACCTCCTGATCCGGCACGGCCTCACCTTGGAGTCCGTCACCGAGATCAACTCTCCGGAACCGAGCAACCACATCTCCTACCGGCTGTACGCAGCCCGGCGCCCGCAACGGGTGCCAAAGCCGGCATGTGGCGATCCCGCCGGGCCGGCCCCCGGGAGCGACGGCGACAGGACCGCCGACGGGCAGTCGACGGGGGTCCGACGGGAGGCGACGCCATGACCAGGCTGCCGAACGACCCCCGCTTCGCCGCGACGACGCTCGTGGTGATCGACTTCGAGGGCCTCACCCCAGCAGGACGGCCCGCCGAGCCGATCGAGGTCGCGGCGCTGGCGCTGCGCCCCGTGGATGGCCGACTGGTGGAAACCGGCCGCTTCGAGGCACTGATGCGGCCACCGGCCGACGTGCCCGTGACTGCACGGGACGTCCAGCTCAAGGGCATCACCCAGCAGATGCTCACCTCAGCCGCCCCTGCCGCCGAGGTGATGGCGCAGCTCGACGCGCGCCTGACTGCGTCGCCGTACCGGCTGGTCGCCCACCACGCATCCACCGAAGCCGGGATCATCGCCCGTCTGGCAGAGCACTGTCCCGTACTCGCCGCGACACCGCTGCTGGACACATTGCGCCTGGCCAAGGCCGTCGTGCCCGGTCTCGGCTCCTACGCCCTGGACAGCCTGCTCGGCCACTACGGCATCCCCAAGCCTGCCGGACGGCACCGGGCAATGCCGGATGTCGAGGTCACCGCCCAGGTGCTGACCCGGCTCCTGGACGACGGGTTCGTAGGCGGCCGGTGGAGCACGCTGCTTGAACTGGACGCGGCCGCCGGAATGCGGCCCACGCGGCCGCCCGCGGCCCCGGAAGCGGAACAGAGCGCCCTGTTCTGATGCTGCGCAGCATGCGCGAAGGATGGACGCCCCGGCGTCTACAGCCGCGGCTCCCGATGTGCTGGCAGGCCGAGAGCCGACCCGCCGCCGCAGGGAGGCAGCCGCTCATCCGGCCTCCCCTTCACCCGTACACCACCCCGAGGAGACGTCTTCACATGAACCACCCGCACCTGCCTTCGCTGCTGGGGGTATTCGCACACCCGGACGACGAAAGCCTCCTGGCCGGTGGTGTGCTCGCCCAGCACCACGCAGCCGGCGCCCGTACCGCCGTCGTCACCGCCACCTGGACAACCAACACCCACCGCATCCCCGAACTCGCCGACGCCCTGAATATCTTGGGCGCCGGAGGCCCGCGGCTGCTCGGCTACGCCGATGCCCGCAACCCCGCCTCGGCACCCGGCGGCGCCGTGCGCCTCGTTGACGCGCCGCTGGACGAGGCCGTCGGCCGCCTGGTCGCACACATCCGCGAACTCCAGCCCGACATCGTCGTCGGCCACGACGCCCTTGGGCAGCTCACCGGCCACCCAGACCACCGGCGTGCCCACCAGATCACCCTCCTCGCCGTAGAGGCCGCCGGCCTGCCACACCTGTATCCCGAAGCCGGCGAGCCCTGGCAGCCGACCGCCCTGTACGCGGCCACACACCCGGAATCGGGCGTGGGCCGGCTCGGCCCGCTCCTTCAAAGCGTGGGCCGCCCAGCCCCTGCCCGTCGAACATGCCGACACTCGGACCTGGCGCGTCACCGTCCGAAAAGGATGAGACCGCGGCCTGGTTCGCGTCGGCCAAGTGACCACCCGGCACGTCCGCCGTCGAGCACCGCGGCGAGGCTCAGCAGTGAGGCCGGCACAGCCCCCGTACGCAGGGCGAACTCGCTCAGGCGCGCCGCGCGGGCCGACCGTAGAACAGGTTCGATGTCAGGGCCCGCAGGGCCGGCCGCCGCTGCGGCTAGAATCCAGGGTCATCCGGGAACGGATGCCCGTACGCCGCGGTGACCGCACCAAACAGCACGCACCGCCGCCTGGAGACAGCGCCATGACCGCGCCCCTGCTGCTCGTTGACGGCCACTACCTCCTCCACCGTGCCTGGTACGGGTTCGCCACTCGCATTACCAGTCGCGACAAGACCAGCGACCGCACCGGCGTGTTCGGCTTCATCGCGCTCCTGCGCAAGGCACAGGTCCAGCATGCCGACGGGTTCGAGATCTTCGTGGTCTTCGACTCCGAGGAGGGCTCCCAGGGCCGGGCCGCAGTGGACAGCGACTACAAGGCCCAGCGGCCCGCCCCAGAGCCCGGGCTGATCGAGTCTCTTGCCCTGATCAAGAGCGCCCTCGACCGCACGGGCGTCCGGTGGATCGAGCAGGACGGCTGCGAGGCGGACGATGTCATCGCCACCCTGGCGACCGGTGCCCGCGCCGAAGGCCGTGCGGTCGACATCATGACCACCGACAAGGACTTCATCCAGCTCCTGGCCGACCCCAGCGTGCGCCTGTTGAACACCGGCTTCGCCATGGAGCACCGCTACACCGCAAGGGAGCACGTCCTCCCCCGCTACAGCGTCCTCGCCGAACAGTGGCCGGACTTCCGGGCCCTGATGGGCGACTCCGCCGACAACATCCGCGGCATCCGGGGCGTCGGCGCCAAGACCGCCGCGCGGCTCCTGACCGGCGGGCGCCGGCTCGAGAACATCCCTGCCGAGGAACTGCGCCCCGCCTGGACGGCGCAGTGGGCTCAGGTTCTGCGCTGGCGCGAGATGATCAAACTCGACACCAGGGCCACCGTCTCCGACAACCTCCTCATCACCTCCCCCACTGCGCCGCTGCCCACGGCCGCGCAGGTCCTGGAAGCGCTGCACCTGTGGTGATGACCAAGGTCGCGGCAACGCCTGGTTCTGTTCAGGCCGGGGTGGTCACAGGGCGCCGTCGAAGATCTGGCGATGAGCGTTGACGAAGGCATGCTCGCGGCGGCTCCATGCGATGCGTTGCGTGATGGCTTCCGCGCTGACGGGAAGGCCATCTGAGGCGAGCCCTTGCTCTGCCCAGAACCGGGCGTTGCGGATTTGCCTCTCCAGGATGGAGTCGACGAGCGCGCCGCGGGCCATGGCGTCCAGCCCGTACGCGTCCGCGAGGGCTCGGACCTGAGCCGCCTGGCCCTCGACGGCGGGTGCCGTCGGCTTGGCGCTGATGCACCAGGTCCACGCCATGTAGCCGAGGTCCTCCAGCGGGGAGCCGGGGGCCGCGGTGTCGAAGTCGATGAGAGCTGTCGGCACCCCGTCCCGGAAGACGACGTTGTTCGGACCGGGATCGTGATGGCAGACCACCGGGAAGCGGCCAGCGAGGTCGCTGCCTCTGGTCGCGTCGTGGAACGAGCGCAGGAGCGTACCGGCGGCGCTGACCTGCTGGTTTGACCAGGTGCGGAATCGCTGGGGGACCTCTCCGGGAAGGAAGTCGAGGATGTCGCTCGCTCCCTCGCGTCGAAGGTAGCGCGGAGCGCCGTCGAAGCCCCGGGCGTGCAGCAGCCCCAGGAGTGCGGCGACGAAGGGGGAGGCTGGGGTGGACGGGCGCCGGACGGTGGCACCGTCACGGACGATGCCCGTTGTCATGCGCCCGCCGGTCAACGCCACGGCGCCCGGTGTGGGCGTGGGGAGGACTGGCGGTGTGCTGGTCGCCGGGCGGCTGGGTCGGGCGGTGTGATGGGCGGTGCCTTCGGCGGCCAGCAGCGGGGGGAGGCCGCCGGTGGAGAAGGGCAGGTGCGCGTCGGCGGTGGAGAGTGCGACCCAGGCCGCTTCGGCGATCTCCTCGTCCCCGCCCGCGGCCGGATCGCCGTGGACGTAGGCCGCGCGGAAGACCGCGAAGAGGTCGTGGACGTCGGCAATCCGTTCGCCGACGTGGACCAGGGGGCCGACGTCCACGACCACCCCGGCTTTCGCCAGGGTCTCGCGGGCGGCGGCTTCGGGGAGGGTCTCACCGTGCTCACGGCGGCCTCCGGGTAGTCCCCATTGTCCGCTTCGGCGGCCTCTGACGAGCAGCACCCGTTGTGCCGTCGGGTCGGTGACCAGGGCGTACGCCGAGTCGACTCGTTCGAGTGGGGCCGGCATCAGCTGTTCCCTTCGCCGGGGCCGTTCCACCCCGGGTGTGGGCTCGCCGGGGAGGTCAGGACCTGGGCGAGGTGGTCGGCGATGGTGAAGGCGACCTTCGGGTCGGCGAGGAATCCGGCTGGTTCGATGCTGCGGGTGACCATCAGCGGGATGACGTCCCAGTCCAGGTCGTCGGGGGCCTGGCAGGCGCGGGCGGCCGCGGCCGCGTGGGCGGTGATGGTGGCGGCCTTGGCGAGGAGCTTGTCGCGGTAGCGGGCGGTGAAGCGCTGGACGTGCTGGAGCAGGGCGTGCGGGGCGACCGCGCCTTTGGGGTTCTTCGCCTCGATGACCCACAGCCGCCGGGTGGCCGGGTCGGCGACGAGCAGGTCGATCTCCCCGATGAGGCCGGGGATACCGAGCTGGGCGGCGGTCTTCTCCAGGAGGCGGAAGCGGTGGGGCAGGCCGGCGGTGCGGGCGACGGACTGGATGTCGGCTTCCAGGCGTTCGTCGAGCTGCTGGCGGTAGCGGCGCAGGGCGTCCCCGACGGGCCGGGGCAGGTCGGGGTGCGGGAGGCGACCCTCGTCGAGGTAGGCGGCGTAGAGCTCCTGGGAGGTGTGAAGGAGCCAGGGCAGCAGGAGCAGGCGGTCGCCATGTTCGATCAGCGGGTGGGTGGCGGGCCGGATGCGGCGTTCGACCTCGGTGTAGGCGTGCGCCCCAGACGGGGCGGCGTTGGCCGAGTGCAGACGCAGCCGGTCGACAGCGGCTGCCAGCTCGCCGTTGGGCAGCGCCGACCAGGCGGCGGCCTCGTTGATCAGCTCCTCGGCGGTGACGGCGGCGATGCCGTCCGCTCCGGTCGGCCAGTCGGCGGCCGTTGCCAGCACGGCCCCCAGCGCGGCGAATCCGAAGCCCCAGTGCCGCCGCAGGAGTTGGTCGGCGGCAGCAAGCTGGCTGCCCGCGGGCAGGCGCGGCGCGGTGAACTCGACGCGGGCCCGGGTGCGGGCCGTGGAGAACACGCTGGCCGGGTCGAGGTGTTCGGGCTGGGCAGCGGCGGCCTGGGAGATGAAGTGCTGCTGCCGGGCGTGCTGGTAGGCCTGTGCGTCGAAGCCGAGGTGGAGCAGCTCGGCGTCCGGGTCGGCGATGTGCGTCTGGTCGGTGTCGGTGAGGGTGAACACGCCGGTGGTGTGGATCTCGAGGTGGAGGTCGTGCAGCCGGCGGGCGGCGGCGACCGCGGTGGTGCCGCAGTGCAGTACGAGCTCGGCGAGGGCGACCAGCTCGGCGACGGCCAGCATGTCGACGGGCCGGCGGCCGGCGGGTGGGGTGGTAATCGCCTGTTGGAGGAGCAGCTGCAGGGCGGAGGTGGCAGCGGCGGCACCGGCCTGGCGGCGGCCGGCTTCTTGGACCCAGTTCTGCGCCCAGGGTGCGGCGAGGTTCACGGTCACCTCGTGGTGGCCGCGGGTGCGGCTGGCCCAGGCCGCATTCAGCTGCCGGGCCAGTTCGTCGACCAGGTCGGGCTGGTGGGATCGGATCTGCCCGGTGAGCTCGTCTTCGAGGGCGTGGAGCAGTTGCTCGGCTGGGCCGCCCCGGGCGTAGGCGTCGGCGCCGTGCCAGGTACCGGCGGGAACTCCGGCGCGGCGGACGGCGGTGGCCGCGCTGCGCAGGGCCCGGGCATGGACGTGGTGTGTGCGCGGAAGCGTGGAGTGGGGGGCGGTCGCGGGCCAGAAGGTGGCGGTGGCGGTGAGGCGAAGTACCGGGTGCGCGTTGTCCCAGGCTTCGGCGAAGGCTTCCGGATCGGCACCGCTCCCGGCGCCGCGGCCGCGGCGGATCTGCTCGACCAGGTAGTGCAGGAGCCGGCCGAGTATCCGGTGGCCCTGGTGGCCGTCGCCGGTGAAGGCGGCCAGCAGCGGCGGATCGAGGTCGATGCCGATCCGGGCCCGGTCGGGGTCTGCGCCGGCGTGAAGCGGCAGCCACTCCCCCGTATCCGGCTCATCCCCGCCGGGGCCGGGGCCCGGGGGCTTGTGGGGGTGGGTGGTCCCGGTCAGCTGTAGCACGACAGGGGCGCCGTCAGGCAGGGTGAAGTGCTCGGCAACCAGGGGGCAGCCGGTGACGGTGGTGCGGATGCTGTCGGCGAGTCCGCTCATCGCGGCCAGGTCGAGTACGGAGTCGTGGCCGTGGTCGGGCCGTGCGATGACGGCCACCGGCGGGTCGGTGCTGACCCGCACCAGCAGGTCGTCGGGGCCCGGTTGGAGAAGGTCGGCGTGGGCCCCGGGAACGCCGGGGTCGGGGTCAACGAGGTGGGTGAAGCGCCAGTGCAGCGCCGGCGGCAGCCCGGCAGCGGCAAGGACGTCGTCCGGACGGGCCCAGGCAGTGGCCCGCTGCCAGGTGAGGTCGACGCCGGCCGCCGGAACGACGGCGACCTCGCTGCGAGGCGGGCCGGGGAGCAGCAGCGTGCCCGCGAGCGACCAGGCGCGCCACGCGTCGAGCGGCTCCTGGTAGAAGACGGCGTCGACGCCGGGGTGCTCGGTGAGCTCCAGGACGAACAGGGCCAGCAGGGCCGGGGCGCCTTCCGCGTCGGCGAGGATCTCGGCGAGCTCTTCGACGTGCAGGTAGCAGGTGTCGCGGATCAGCTCCGGCCCGAGCACCCGGGGTCCGCCGTAGACCACGAGCCGCCCCCGGCCGGCCGGCTGCTCGGCCAGCGTGGCTCGGCCCTCCTCGACCCTCGTCGGCAGAAGGCCGTTCGCAAGCGCGCTGACGACGGCGATGTCGTAGCGGTGGGTGGATGAGGAGATCACGCACACCGGCCCGGGCCGGGCGGGTGCCGAATCCAGGCCCAACAACTGGGCGACGCGGTCCACGGTCAGCGCCTGGAGGCGCTCCTCCGCAGCCAGCCCGTTCGGGACAGTGGCGATCAGGCGGGCCAAGGCCGCGGCGAAGCTGTTCAGCATGGCAGAGGCCGGGACCAGCCGGCGGTGGCCGTGCGCAATGACGGCGAGCACCGGCCCCAGAAGCGGTGATCTGGGGTTGTAGCGCAGCGGCATGGAGGTGATGTCCGAGGTCAGCCACTCCAGCGCGCGAGCGGCGCGATCCGGCTCACGGCACCCGGCGGCGATCTCAGCGGGGTCCGGATCGGCCAGCTCCTGGGCGGCGTCATACTCGCGGGTGCTGATTCCGCAGGCGATGTCCTGCCCGGACCGGTCGTCGTACACCTCGGGCCACGCTGGAGCGAGCCCCGACACCAGCCGGTCGGTGCAGCGCAGTACGAGTTCGAGGACATCGGTGAGGGTGAAACCATGCATGGCCAGTACGGACTCGTCGACCGCCCGCGCCGTCAGCTCCGCGCAGCGAAGGAACATCACCGGGTGGTCAAGCTGCCCCGGGTGAACCAGCAGCCGCTCCCCCGCCACCTCGTACCGCACCAGCGCCCGCGGGTCATTCGGCTCCGCCTCCGTCAGCGTTCCGCGTCCAGGAGCAGCGCGGACGACGGCCTCGACCAGTCCTGGTAGATCTTCTGCGCCCGCCCGCTCCCCGGACCGGACGGAGCCTCGCAGGACTCGGGTCCACAGCAGCAGCAGGTGATCGTGGAAGCGGGAGCAGCCCGGAGAGGCGAGCGCGGTCTCCAACAGCACCAGCAGCGATTCGGTCGAGTGATGGGCCAGCGCCCGGTCAATGGGCTTCCACTGCACCCTCCGGTGCTGCGCGGACGTGGGCTGCTGCGCCGTGGCCATCGTGCTTCCGTTTCCTGTGCCGATCGCGGTCAAGCCAGCCTGACAGGAGGGCGCCCTCTAGTGTCGGGAAATCTCGTCTTCGGCCAGTCACTCTTCCGGTTACGGCTGGGCTGACCGCACGGCGGCTGACAGTTCACGGACGCCGCTGGACCGGGGATGACGTTGGGCGAGTTCGGTGACGATGGCGCGGATGCTGGGGCGGTTGCGTACCTCCGAGGGGGCGGCGCGGTGGGCGTCGAGTAGTGCGTGAGCGGTCTGCTCTGGCTTGCCCCACTGCCAGTAGGCGCGCGCGAGGTCGGTGTGGAGCCGTCCGCGGCGCTCGGCGGTAGGGAACTGGGCGGCGCGCAGGTCTCGGCCAGCGTGGACGGCTGCTCCGGAGTCGCCGAGGGACCAGAGGACACCCACTTTGTAGAGGGCGACGGACGCGGGGGTGACCGCGAATGGCTGCGTCCCGGTGGCTGGTTCGGGCAGGAGCGCGGCGGCACGTTCGGCTTGGCGGATCATGTCCAGGGCGCGGTCCCGGTCGCCGGCCTCGGCGGCGGCGTAGGCGACGGTGCAGAGCATCTGCGCGTACGTGGCGGCCTGAGCGGGGGTGTTCAGACCGGTGGCTTCGACCTGGGCGGCGGCGTGCAACGTGACGCGCTGCGCGGTGGCGGCCCGATCCTCGTGGCGCAGGACGATGCTGAAGGCGCGTGCGGAGGATGCGCTGGCGAGCGGGTCGCCCGAGAGCCGGGAGTAGGTGTTGGAGCGGTCCGCGGTGATCCGGCTCGCGCTGTAGCGGCCGACCTTGGACAGGGTCTCGGTGGCGAGGTCGTAGCACGCGGCGAGCCGGGCGTAGTCTGCGGCTTCCGTGGCGCAGGCCTCGGCGGTGGCCAGAAGGTCGGGCAGGGCCTGGACGAGGTCGGCGTGGGCGCCGACGTTGAACGCGGAGCGGGCCGCCCGGTACTGGGCTGCCAGCCCGGCCTTGGTCGGCTCGGTGGCGGGTGCGGGCAGCAGGGCCAGGGCGTCGTCGAGGTGGTCGAGCGCGGCGAGGGGCACGACGAGGCCTGCGGCGAGGAGTGACCGGCGTTTCATCGGGTCCTCCTCGGATGCGGCCGTGCGCAGTGCGGTGGCAACTGTAGTGCCCTGAGGCGGGGTTACACCGAGAACTGCGGCGAGAACACCCGGAGGGATGACGAGGCTGTCGGCGAACCGCTTGAGCATGTCTAGGTCAGTCGCGGGCCGCTCGGCGGTCTCGAGTCGGCTGACGGCAGAGGCGGAGTAGCCGGTCGCCTTGCCCAGATCGGTCTGGCGCCATCCGCGCTGCTGCCGGGCCCACCGGATCAGGCCCCCGACGTCGCCTGCCGCGATGAGGTTCCGTGCGCGGGGGGAGTTCCAGTCCGGTATCTGGGCGCGCATGGCTGCTCCCTTCGGGAACTCCACCGGACATCAGCCTGCTCACGGTAGCCGCGGGGTCACGTTCGGTCGAGGGCGTGTGCGTGATGCGCAAATGGCTTGCGCGCGGCGGGATTTGCCTCGGCTCTGATCCGGCTGCGGTGTGTCCTGGTCGGGAGCCAGCACCGCCAGATCGTGCGGTGCGTCGTCTTCTGCCGAGCCCACCGGGAGTCTGTTGTGGCCGATCCGAGCGAGTCCGGCACCACTCGCGACGGGCGGTGGGGCGCCGGCATGCAGGCATCGGGCAGGAACCCGTCCCGGCAGGAAGGCGTGGCGGTGTGGCCAGCCGGGTGTCCGGCGGCTTTAGGCCGCGGCGAGGGCGAGGAAGGCGGGGACGCCGTCAGCGGCACGGTAGCGCTGGAAGTCCGGCACGAGGTCCTGGACGAGCCGTTCGCAACGCGGGGCGCCGATGCGGCGGGAGAGGGTGAGTGCTTCTCCGGCTGCGTGGGCGGCGAGTTCGGGTTCCTTGAGCTGGAGGTGGCTGGCCGCCTCGTACGCCAAGAAGACGCCGCGGGTCTTGGCTCGGGAGTCGGGCAGGAGGTCTTGGCCCTCGGTGATGAGCTGGTGGGCGCGGCGGGCGTCTCCGAGGTCGAGGAGGGCCTGGCCGGAGTCGACCGCGAGGTCGGCTTCCGACAACCACGAGCACCAGGCCGGCAGTGGCCGGCCGGACGAGGCCCCGAAGTGGTGCTCGGCCGCTTCGAGGGCCCGCAGAGCGGGCTGCTTGTCCTGCTGCGCGGCGAGGGTGCGGGCGAGGCGAAGGTGGAGGAGGGAGCGGGCCGCAGGGTGCTGGGCGCGTTTGAGGGCCTGTCGGAGGATTCCGGCGGCGGTGGTGTGGTCCTGGCGCCAGGCGGCCTGGTAGGCGAGGTCGCCGAGCATTGCGGCTCCGAGGTCGGGGTCGCCGGTGGCATGGGCGCTGTGGAGGCCGGCGATCCAGAGTTTGCCGGCGGCGGTGTGGCGGCCGTGGTCGAAGCGGTGCCAGGCCACGGTCTGCGCAAGGGAGGCGGCCAGGGTGTGGAGGCGCAGGCCGGTGGCCTTGTCGTAGCGTCCGCCCTCGATGAGGTCGGTGACGGTCGTGAGGTGGGCGTCCAGCAAAGCGGAAACGTGCTGACGCTGCTCGGTGACCAGGCTGTTGAGCTGCCGGCTGATGTCCTCCAGGACGGTGACCGTCTCCTCGCCGACCAGCTTCTCTCCCCCCAGTCGCGCTGCGAGCGAGCTCCCAGACCCGGTGGCCCATGCCGCGGCGAGCGCGGTCAGCGCGGTCCCGGAGAGGGTGAGGAAGGTACGGCGTTCCAGTGGTTCCATGGCGGTGTTGAGGGCCTCTCGCAGTGCGATGACGGTGCTGGACGGTCCGAGAGGCACAACGCCCCCATCCCCCGCGGGCAGCCAGTGCGGCCAGGCAGCCGGATCGACCAGATCGAGCGGGAGCTCCAGGGCCTCCGCGATGTAGATCTGGGTCTCGGCCTCCGGGGTGACCCCGAGGACTTCCCACTTGCGGATCCGGTGCTTGTCGGTGCCCGAGCGCAGGCCGCGTCGCTCGGCCGCCGCGCAGATGAGCTTCGCGAGGTCGACCCGGGTCAGGCCCTTGGACGCGCGCTGGTGGGCCAACGGGTGAGTGCACTCGGTCACGTAGTCAGTCAAGCACCGTCCGTGGCTACCTGGGAGGTGTTCAGCGAGGGGGACCCCCGGCGGGACCCCCGCCAAGCCGTCGCGTCTGGGGGCACGTGTGCTCGAAGCTCGATCCTCCGAGCGTCCACGCCCGGCCGTACAAGGCCCGGCGTCCGTCTCGTTCCCGCATGCTCCGAAGGGAGACATCGTCATGCCCCGTTCCCCGGCTCCGCCTCCGGCGCCACTGGTGATGGCCGAAGCCGGCTGCCGTGCCGGGCAGAGCCCGGAGCCGATGCTGCAGACCTGTCCCTATCTCTCCAGCGTCCAGCCCGGCGCCGACCCGCGCCTGGTGTACCTGACCGACACCTCCGGTCCCGAGGCCCCCACCGGGCCGCTCCCTCCGTCGGCGGCCGTGTTCGGGATCGTGGGCCTGGACCGGACGATTGTGTGGCAGGACGACGCCGAGGTCCTCGACCTCCTGCGCTACGCCGCCTCCGGCCCGCGCGCGACCGGCGAGCTCGTGACCCGCTTCGGGCCGAATCGGGTTTCCGCGGCGGTCGGCCGGGGGTGGCTGCAGGATCCCGGCCGCTTGTGCCGGGAGTACTGCGTGGTCTCCGGTGAGATCGAGGTGACCGCGCACTGCAACTGGGGCTGCGTCTCCTGCCCGGTCGCCACGGACCCGAAGCCGCGCCGCACGATGCCGATGCCCCTGTTCGAGGAGATCATCGGCATGCTCGCCGCGGCCGGCGCCCAGTACGTGACCTTCCAGTTCTTCAACGAGCCCACCCTCGACCGGTACTTCGTCCGGCGGCTGAAGGTCCTGGCCGCCCGCGGGATGCCGCTGGCCCTGTACTCGAACGCCTCCGCGCTGACCGCGGACAAGATCGCCGCGCTCCAGCGGACCGGGGTGCTCAAGCACCTGATCGTCAACATCCCCTCCGCCGAGGAGGTCGAGTTCAACATCCTCACCGGCTCGCGGCACTTCCCGCACACGATGGGCAACACGGAGGCGGCTCTGGCTGCCGGCCTGCCGGTGCAGGTCGTCGTCAACGGGGTCGGCGCGCGCCTGAAACGGAATTTGGACGGCGTGGAGCGGCACTTCACGCCGCTGGGCGCCGAGGTGTATCCGAGCCTGACCTGCGACCGGGCCGGTGAGCTGGGCGGCGAGTACGCCCAGGACGTCCACGTGGCGGGGCGGCTGACCGGCTGCGGCTGGCCGGTGCAGCACGTCAACATCTCGGTCACCGGCGACCTGTTCCTGTGCTGCAACGACTACTACCAGCGCGAGACCTTCGGCCATGTCCGGGACGGCTCGATCGACGAGCTGATGTCGAGCGAGCGAGCAGTCGCGCTGCGCCGCAAGGTCTTCGGCGTCGACCAGGCCCCGGACGACTTCCTGTGCCGGCGCTGCCACAACCAGCTGCCCGACTTTCCCGGCCGGGACTTCCGCCCGATCGCGACCTTCGGATAGGAGGCGACCCATCATGAAAACGCCCGTACGGATCTGGTACGTAGCCGGACAGCGGCTGTGCAACCTGTCCTGCGAACGATGCGTGTCCGTCGGCGAGTGGGCCATGAGCAACCGCTACGACTGGAAGAACCCCGAGGACCGCGACGTCTACGAGCAGGTCGTGACCTGGATCGGGACCCGCCCCTACCCGGTGAAGGTCCGCCTGGGCACCCTCGGCGAGCCGTTCGCGAGCACCTTCTTCCTGAAGAAGGCGGCCTGGCTGACCCGGCAGAGCGACGTCGAGTACGTCGAGCTGCTCTCCAACGCGATCCTGCTGCCCAGGAGGCTACCCAAGATCGAAGCGGACGCGAACCTCGGCAAGCTGTCACTGTGGCTGACCTGGCACGACGGGCAGGTCGACCTGGAGCGGTTCATCAAGGCCGCATCCTTCGCCCAGGAGCGCTACGGCTGCTTCGTGGTCGTTAACACCCTGCTGTTCGAGACCAACGCGGAGGCCGTGGCCCGCGCCCGGGACGCCGCCGTTGCCGCCGGACTGCGGTTCAACGTCGACCTCGGCTACGACCCGAGCGCAGCCGTCCAGGACCCGTCCGCCGCCGTACCGGTCCTCCAGAGCTCCGACGCCCTGGACACGCTGGCCGCTCTCGGCGGGAACCGGGCCCTGGCCGAAGCCGCCCTGGTCGGCCTGACCTCCTGCCGGGGAATGCTCTGCCGCGCCGGCCACGACACGGCGTTCATCGACATCCACGGCCAGGCCTACCGCTGCTCCAACTACTCCTCCCAGGAGCAGCCCCCACTGGGCAGTGTCCTGGAGCCCGGCTTCGACCTGCCGCTGCGCCCCGAACCGTGGGCGCCGTGCGCGGCCAGGGGCGGGTGCGGCAACAAGGAGGACTTTCTCAATCTGCAGATCGCCGGCCCCCTGCGCCCCTCCACGGTCCCCAGCCTCGGCTGGACCGACGCCTGACCCCGCCCCCGCCCGTTCCCGCTCCCGTTCCCGGAAAGGAGCGCTCTTGTGTTCATCGGCGACATGACCTGGCCCGACCTGGTCCCGGACCCCGACACCCACGTCATCATCCCCGTCGGCGCCCTGGAACCCCACGGCCCGCACCTCCCGCTGGGCTCCGACACCATGATCAGCGACCACTTCGCCGACCGCCTCGCTGCCGCCGTCGAGGGGCACGTCGCCCCGAGCGTCGGCTATGGCGTGGCCACGCCCGGCCAGCGCCTGGGCGGCACCTTCCCCGGCGTCATCAGCATCACCGGCGCCACCTTCACCGCCTTGGTCGCCGAGATCCTCACCGCCCTGGCCCGCCACGGCTACCGGCGCCTGATCCTGCTGAACTCGGCCATCGACAACATCGCGTTCCTGTGCGAGGCCGCCCGCCACCTCACCGAACACGTCCCCAGCGTGCGGGTGATGATCGTGAACTGGTGGGACGTCGTGGGCGAGGACTTCCGCAACGCCCTCGCCAACGAGACCGGGACCGCCCGCGCGGACGACCACCACGCCGGGATGGTCGAGTCCAGCCTCGTCATGCACATCAGCCCGCACGCCGTCCGCCCCGACCGGCTGCCTGCCGACGGCGGCACCGAGCAGCCCCGCCGGATCAGCTACCACCTGTACCCGCAGCCGGCCGACACCACCACGAGCACCGGCATCGTCTACACCGCCGCCCACGCCGGCCCGGAGCTCGGCAAGCGGGTCGCCGACCAGGTCGCCCAGCAGCTCGCCGACGCCGTCCTCCGCGAGTTCACTGCGCCCCTGCCGTCCTGAACCCAGGCCGCCGCCCGGGGTCGGCCCGGGGGCTCCTCCGAAGGAGACCCACACCCATGTTCGTATTCTCGCCCTCCGCCTCCTACCCGAGGCCGTTCGCGGCCGTCATCGACGACCGCGCCCGGATCGTCCACGCATGGTCCAGCCCGATCGGCCAGCCCGACATCGAGACCAGCCCGCCGTCCTACCTCCGCGGCTGGAACCACGTAGAAGTCGCCCCGGACGGATCCCTGTTCGCGATCGTGCCGCTGCACGCCCTGCTCAAGCTCGCTCCGGACTCCACCCTCACCTGGCGCGCCGACCTCCCCGCCCACCACGACCTCGCCCTCGGCCCCCACGGCGAGATCTACGTCCTCACCGAAGAGCCCCGCCCCGTGCCCTGCACCGGCGGCTCCCACGTCCTGCTCGACAACTCCATCACCGTCCTGGACCCCGACGGCCAGCTGCGCGACGCGCACTCCCTGTACGAGATCCTCACCACCGATCCGGCCCTGGCCACACTGATCACCGACGCGATCGACCGCCACCGCGACGCCGGCCGGACCGCGGACACCGCCGCCCTCGCCCCGCGAATGGAAGGCCCGAACGGCTGGCGGCGCGGCCGCGACATCTCCCGCCTGCTGCGCTCCCGGCCCGGCTCGCCCAGCGACATCCTGCACACCAACACCCTCGAAATCCTCACCCACGCCCACCCGGCCGGCATGTGGGCGGCCGGAGACGTCCTGGTCTCGCTGCGCGACCTCGACCTCATCGCCGTCCTCGACCTGCGCGCCCGCGCCGTGCGCTGGTGGTGGGGCCCCGGCGACCTGTCCGGCCAGCACCAGCCCTCCGCCCAGAGCGACGGCACGATCCTCGTCTTCGACAACGGCCGCCGCGCCGGCCGCTCCCGCATCCTGGAGATCGAACCCCTCACCAGGGCCGCCGTCTGGCAGTACGAGCCCGGCCTGTTCTGCGAGATGGCCGGGGGCTGCGAGCGCCTGGCCGACGGCACCATCCTCATCAGCGACTCCCAGGCCGGCCGCGCCCTGATCGTCGACCGCGCCGGCCGCGAGCACTGGCAAGTCCAGGTCTCCACCAGCACCACGGGCGCGCGCTCCCGCGCGGAGTTCTACCGCCTCTCCGCCATCCCGACCGCCGCCGCCGACCACCTCGGCACCGGGGACCGGCCCGCCCGCGCCCTCACCGAATTCCGCGTCCGCTGCCAGCTCGTCCAGACCGTACGGAGCCCCCTGTGATCAGCGTGATCATCCCCACCCGCGACCGCCCCGGCCCTCTCCACCGCGCCCTACGCAGCGTCGCCCGCCAGACCTACCGGCACTTCGAGGTGATCGTCGTCCGCGATGGCGGCCACACCGTCGAGCCGGTCATCGACCGCTGGCAGCGCGAGATACCCATCCGCCTCCTGGAATCCGACACCCCGTACGGCGTCTCCCACGCCCGCAACCGAGCCATCGCCGCCGCTCAGGGCGACCACGTCGCCCTCCTCGACGACGACGACATCTTCCTGCCGCACCACCTCCAGGCCGCGGCCGACGCGCTGCGAACCCACCGAGTCGACACCGTCTACGGCCAGGCCCTCGTCAGCCCCACCTGGCTCGAGGACCTGCCGCGCGACCGGGGCCACCTGCCGTGCAAGGACTACGCGTTCGACCCGGCCTTCCTCTCCGTCGCCAACACCATCCACACCGGCTCCGTCGTCACCCGCAACCCGGCCGGCAGCCCCGTCCGGTTCGACGAGAAACTGCACCACTGCGAGGACTGGGACTTCCTCCTCTCCCTTCGCGCGGCCGGCAACCGCTTCGCCCGCCTCGACACCATCACCAGCGTCTACCACCAGGTACCTGTGCCCGGCGCCGTCCACACCGCCTACCAGTCCACCCCGACCCCGTTCACCCGGGCACGCACCCTCCTCTACGGCCGCTGGCCCGCGGCCACCGGCCGCGCCGAGGAGTACCGGGACTGGTTCCGCCGCTTCGACCAGCGCCTCGACACCCTCATCGCCCACGGCCGAAGCGTCCCGCCCCACGTGTACGAACACGCCGTCCGCGAGCTCCACGCCACCTTCACCGACCGCCGGTCCCCGGACCGCGACCTCCTGGGCCGGCTCCTCCCCCTCACCCCGGCCTCGCCCTCCCGGCACGACGACGGTGCCTTCGCTCTCCGACCGGCGGTGACGCATGCAGTCCGGTGACGCCCCGTACGACGGCTTCGCGGAGACTTTCGCCCGCGAGGCCGCCGTCAGCGCCTACAACGCCCACTACGACCGCCCCACCGTCCTGGGGCTGATCGGCGACGTGCGCGGCCTCGACATCCTGGACGCCGGCTGCGGCCCCGGCCTGTACCTGTCCGAGCTCGCCGACCGCGGGGCCCGGCCCGTCGGCATCGACCAGAGCGCCGACATGGTCCGCCTCGCCGGCCAGCGCCTCGGGCCCCTCGCGGAAGTCCGCCAGCACGACTTGGCCGAGCCCCTCACCTGGGCGGACGACGAGCGGTTCGACATTGTCCTGCTCACGCTGGTTCTCCACTACCTCCCCGACCGGGTCAGCACGCTGCGGGAACTCGCCCGTGTCCTGCGGCCCAGCGGGCAGATCGTCGTCTCGACCAGTCACCCCACGGCAGACTGGCTGGCCCACGGGGGCAGCTACTTCGCCAGCGGCTTCGTTGAGGAGCCCTGGTCGAACGGCATGACCCACCGATACTGGCACCAGCCCTTCCAAGCATGGCTCGACGAGTTCACTGCCTCCGGACTCGCCCTCGACCGCCTCGTCGAGCACCAGCCACTTCCGTCGATGGCCCGTCATCACCCTGGCGAACACGAGAAACTGACCCGTCAGCCTGGCTTCGTAGCCGTCCGGCTCCGCAAACGGCACCCTGGAATCTAGGCTCTGCGCCAGGCGCCTCAACGACCACCCTCGGAGTCCACCCGTGCCCGTCCGAACCCCGCTCCTGGCCGTGGTCAGCGGCCCGCCGGCGACCGGCAAGACCACCCTCGCCCGGGAACTCGCCCAGCACCTGGGCTGCCCCGCGATCATGCGTGACGAGATCAAGCAGGGCATGGTCATGAACCATCCCGGTCATGCCCCCGACGGCGACGACCCCCTCAACATCCCGGCTCTGGAGGCGTTCTTCGCGACGGTCACCGTTCTCCTCCGGGCCGGGACATCCGTCGTCGCCGAGGCCGCCTTCCAGGACCGTCTCTGGCGCCCCGGGCTGGAGCCGCTCATGAAGATCGCAGACCTCCGGATCATCCGGTGCACCACCCCCACGTCAACCATCGCGCAGCGCATCACTGACCGCGCCCACCGCGATAGCCACAGGGCCGCCCATGGTGACAAGGCCCTGCTCGCCGACATGAAGGCCGGCCTCTACGACCCCGACCAGTTCGTCCCCATCAGCCTGGACGCCCCGAACCTGCTGGTGGACACCTCCGACGGCTACACGCCCGGAATGACGGAGATCCAGAGTTTTCTGTTGCGGCCGGAGCGCGAAGAAGGCGCAAGCTGAGGATCCCACTGGACTGCCCTCAGCCTGACAGGACAGCCTTCGAGCTGGCCAACGCGCGGAATTGGTGGACCCCAGGGTGGCCTGCGGCGTAGCGTCAGGTATGAGGTCCCGCCGCATCCCCCGTCGGCGGGACCTCCTTGGTTCCTGGCTGGCGTGGCGGTGCTGGCGCCGCCACGATGTTCGTCAGGCCGGAGCAGGCTCGATCGCCGTCACCAGGGTGATGCGCTCAGCGCAGAGTGACGCATCTCCCGTGCGGTGCCCCGGTTCGAACACCGCGACGGTGTAGCTGTAGCTGGTGATCCCGGAGGGCAGTTGCAGGAACATGTCGTTGACGCGTGACTTGGTGTGTTCGAGGGCGTCGGACGCACTGGGCTGATCGACGGTCAGCATGCGCGGGCCGATCCCGGGGATGTCCACCTCGACGTTCCACTTCATGCGGCCATCCTGACAGAGCAAAGATCTGCAGCGTCGGCCCCTGGCCGGTGATCGTCTACCTCGGCCCGCCGGACGAATGCGATGCGGGCCGGGACTACGTAGGCAGGCCGGTGAGCCGGTGCGGCGCCACCAGTTGCAGGACGGCCTTCTTCAGCGCCCGGTTGATGTCGGGGTTGCGGCCGGGGACGTAAGAGCGGACCGGCTCGTAGCCGCATGCGGTGTACAGGGCGAGGGCGGCGGTGTTGTGGACGCCGGTCTCCAGCAGGACCTCGGTGTGGCCGCGGCCGAGTAGATCTTGTTCGAGAGCGGCGAGGATCCGGCGGCCTAGCCCTTGACCGCGGGCGGCGGGGGCCACGTACATCCGCTTGATCTCGGCTGTCGAGGGGCTGAGGGCGCGCCAGCCCCCGCAGGCCAGGGCCGGTCCGTCTCCGAGGCGGGCGAGGAGGAACTGGCCGTTGGGGGCGTCGAATTCCGCGCTGTCGGTGGCCTCGGGGTCGTCGGCGCTGCCGTAGGTGGCCATCTGCTCCTGGTGGAGGGCCCGAGTGAGGGTGCGGGCGTCGGCTGCGCGGTACGGGACGGCGGTGAGCGTCCACTGGGGGGCGGCCTGGAGCAGCGTCATGGTGTCGATAGTGCCGTGCGGAGGGCGTCCAGCGCATCCCCGTGCCCGGCTGCGCGCAGTTGGCGGCGGGCGGCTGTGCGGACGGTGGTGAGGAGGGTGCGGCACCGGATGGACTGCACTTGCGGGAGGGTCGGGGCGAGGGCGGTGATCCAGTGGGCTGTCGCCTCGGCGTCCCGGGCCCCGATGCTGGCGCGGACGAGGTGGATTCCGTGGAGGAGGCCGGAGCGGCGGTATCCGGTTGCCGTTCCCTGGGCGGCGATGGGGCCGAGGAGTTGGGCGGCTTCGGTGAGCAGGAGGGAGCGGCGTCCGCGGGTGTGGGCGGCAAGGTCGACGAGCGCTTGGCCCGCTTCGGCGTCGACCTGGTGGGAGGTGAAGTAGTACAGGGAGGGTGGGTCGTCGCTGTGACGCTGGCCGATCAGCTGTCGACATCGGTCGGTGGCCCGGCGGAAGGCGTCGAGGTCGCCGGCGGCGGCTTGGGCGGTGGCGAGCCGCCCCCATGCCCGTGCCTGGACCAGGGGAACGGCCTTCGCCGAGTGCTCGACCGCGGCGTGCGCGAAGCGCAGGGCCAGCCGCGGGTTTCCGCCGGCGGCGTGCTGGTAGGCGAGCATTCCGAGGGCGTTGGAGACGGTGTTCGTGTCGCCGGCGGCGCGCGCGATCCGGATGGCCAGGAGCTGGTAGCGGTGGCCGGCCGGGTCGAGGCCCGCGTCGAAGCTCATCCAGCCGGCGAGCTGGGAGGCGCTGGCGGCGTGCCGGAGGAGGCGGTTGCCGGTGGCGGCGTCGTAGCGGCCGGTGTGGATGAGGACCAGCGACTCGTGCAGGGCGATGCGGGCCTGGCGCTGGCTCAGGGGACTGCCGCCGGTGCGGTCGTCGAGGCGGCGCAACGCGGCGAGCTGCTCGAAGAGCATGTCGACGAACTCCGGTGCGACGTAGTCGCCTTCGCCGTGGCCGGGGGTGGGTGGGGCCGGGGGTTGCCGGGTGGCGTCCCAGACGGCCGCGGTGAGGTACTCGGCGGCATCCGAGTGGACCAGCGCCGGTTCGACGGACCCGCTGGTCCACGCGGAGGCGGTGCGCAGGACATCCCCCAAGGGGAGGGGGCCGAGGAGCTCCTCGGTCTCGGCGGTCTCGACGGCAGGCTGGTCGAGGCCCCACAGCTGCGCCGAGGTGTAGCGGCGGCCGGTTGCCTCGGTCAGGACCACTGCCGCGACGTCGCGTACGGCGGGTGAGCGGGGCAGATGCCCGCGCAGCCACTTGTAGCCCGCGGTGAGGTCGACCGGGGGGTGGCCCATGGCGTTCAGCCGCGGGTTGATGGCCTTCACCAGCTCGCGGGCCGACCACTTGGCGTGGTCCAGGGCTTCGGCGAGCACGAGCGGCGCCGAGGAGGGGGCGAGATCAGTCACCACGCCATGACGGTAGGTCACAATCGTTCGGAGTGGGGAGTTTCACGGGATTTCACGCTTGCCGTACCCACTTCACGTCCTTCACGGCGCGGGGAGCTGCCGGGCGCCGGGTAGTGGTGATGGGCTGGGCGGGTGCCGGTCCTTCCGCTTCCTCACGTTCTACGGTGGCTTTCGTGATCCCTGAGTACGTTGCCGCGTTGCGAGCTCTGGTCGGCCCTGCCCATCTGCTCTGGATGCCGGGTGTGCACGCCGTCGTCCGCGACGGGCAGGGGCGGGTGCTGCTGCACCGGCGCTCCGACACCGGGGACTGGGCGGTCTTGAGCGGCATCCTCGATCCGGGTGAGGAGCCGGCCGACGGCGTGGTGCGGGAGGTGGAGGAGGAGACCGGCATCCGGGTGGTGGTGGAGCGCCTCGCCGGGGTGACGGTCTCCCCCGAGGTGGTGCACACCAACGGGCACCGGGCCCAGTACCTGGAGCTGGTCTTCGTGTGCCGGCCGCGGGATCCGGGTCAGGTGGCCCGGGTCGCCGACGACGAGTCGTTGGAGGTCGGCTGGTTCGCTCCGGAGGCGCTGCCGCCGATGAGGCCGCGAAACCTGACCGCGGTCAGGCTCGGCCTGGCAGATGGGGAGCGGGCGTGGTTCCGGCCGGCATCGTGACGGTGTGCCGGATGACCTCGAATGCCTCGGCGGCTTGGACCCCGATCTGGGCTCCGCGCAGGCGGGCCGCGGCGAGCGCCGCCTGCGTCGAGCGGGTGTGCGGCCAGGGCCGCATCTCCGAGGCGTACACCGCCAGCGCCTGCTCCTTGACGGCCAGCGCGGTGGGGGCGAGCGGCTGGAACCAGGCGGGCCGGAAGGGCCGCCCGGGCCCCCACTCGGTGGCGGAACGGACCTCCCAGGCCAGGACGGTGGCCACGGGGTGGCCGGGCTGGGGCCGGGTGGCGGCGGCGACGGCCTCGCCGGTGATGCGATGGTCCAGGGACAGGTCGGCGCTGCTGTGGGTGTAGACGATCGACGGCCGCCAGCGCCGGATCGCGGCCTCGACGGTCTGGGTGATCTGCAGCCGGGGCACGGTGTCGAAGGCGTTGTCGTCGAAGCCGGCGATCTCGGCCTCGGCGCCGTAGAGGGCGGCGGCCCGGTGGACGCAGGCAGCGCGGTGGCCGGGGTCGTCGTCGACGCCGGGGCGGCTGGTGGAGCTGGCGCTCAGGACCAGGATGCGGACCCGGTCGCCGGCGGCGGCGTGCTCGGCCAGGGTGCCGCCGGCACCGAGGGTCTCGTCGTCGGCGTGGGCGGCGACGGCCAGCACGGTACGGGAGGTTGTCACGGCGCTCCTCATCAAAGGGTGTCGGGTCGGTTCGGGCCCAAGGGCCCGGTGGTGAAGGGGAGGACCCTGTGCGGATCGCGGAGTTTGCGGGAGTCGAGCTGCGGGTCGGGCGGGTGCGGATCGGGGAGGGGGTGCGGATCGGGGAGGGCACGGTGATCGTGGCCGACGAGCTGGTGCTGGCGGACGGGGCGGTGGTGGGGCCGGGCTGCGACCTGCGCTCGGCCCGCCTGGAGTGCGGCGCGGGCGCGCAGGTAGGGGCCGGTGCCCGGTGGCTGGTCGCGGACCTGGCACGCCTGGGTCCGGGCTCGGTGGTCGATACGGGCTCGGATGCGGTGTGCCGGGAGCTGACGATCGGCCGGGGCACCTACCTGGGGCAGCGGCTTCGGATCGGTGCGGGCGCGACGATGGAGGAGCGCTCGATCGTACGGATCGGTGACGGCTGCCAGATCGCGCCGGACGTGACGCTGAACTGCACCGAGCCGGTGCTGATCGGTCACCGGGTGGGGATCAGCGCCGAGGTCGCCGTCTTCACCCACGGCTACCACGCCGGTCATCCGGTCCGGGACGGTCACGGCGCGGCGTTCGCGGGCGTCGAGCTGGGCGCCGGCGTGTGGCTGGGCTTCCGGGCGGTGGTGCTGCCCGGGGTACGGGTGGGAGAGGGCACTATCGTCGCGGCGAGCGCCACGGTGACGGAGTCGCTGCCCGCCGGGGTGCTCGCGGCCGGGGTGCCCGCGAAGGTCAAGCGCGAGCTGCGGCCGCGCGCCCTGGATGCCCGGCACCGCCGGGAAGCGGTCGCGGACCTGGTGGCGGGCTGGCTGGACCGGCTCGTCTTCAAGGGCCTGGCGGTGTGCGAGAAGCCCGACGCCGTCCCGGCCAGGTGGGAGGTGTCGGGCCGGGGCAGCCGCTGGCAGGTGCGTCTGGACGCCGAGGTTGAGGTGGCGTCGGTGGAGCTGCGGCCGGCGGCCGGGGAGGCGGCGGTGTTCGGCTTCGGGGAGCCGCTCACGGTGACGGGGGTGCTGGACGAGCTCGGGCACGACCTGCGGGACTTCTGCCGCCGGGCGACGTGGCTGTTCGAGTACCCGACGAACAGCCGGGGCCTGATGCCGCAGCGGTTCGCGCGGCTGCTGGACGCCGAGGCACCCGGTGGGGCCGGCGCCGGTCACGGGCGGCCTTCGAGGTAGGCGGCGAGCTCGCGGGTGACCCGGCCGGCCTGCGCGGCGCCCGCCATGCTCTCGCCCAGCTGCTGGAGGGTGCGGGGGCCGATGACGGGGATCACCGGGGCCGGGCGGTGGGCGCGCAGGTAAGCCAGGGCCAGGCCGTGCGGGGTCATCCGCAAGGCGGCCGCCGCCTGGTGGAGCCGGTCGCGGCGCTCGCGCCCGGCAGCGGTGTCGTAGGTGCCGGCGTGATGGTCGGCATGGCGGCCGCTGTGACGGGCGGCCAGGTAGCCGGCCGCGAGGGTGCGGTATGGGATGACGGTCATGCCGTACCGGGCGGCCATGGCCAGGTGCCCGGGGTCGGCTTCGACGAGCCAGGGCTCGGCGGGCGGCACGGCCCGGGGGATGAGGCTCCACAGCGGGGCGGTGACCGTCGGCGCGGCGAGGCGGGCCGCGGCCGCGTAGGCGGCCCACGTACTCAGGCGGGCGGTGGTCCAGTTGGAGGCACCGACCTGCACGGCGAGGCCTTCGCGCACAGCCCGGTCGGCGGCGTCCGCGATCTCGGCCACGCGAACAGCCGGGTTGTCCCGGTGCAGCAGCAGGATGCTGGCCTGGCCGAGGCGGTCGGTGCTGCGGCGGGCGGAGGCGAGGATCTTCTCGGGCCGCAGGTCGCCCCGGTCGGGGCGGGCGGGGTCGAGCCCGGTCTTGGTGATCACCCGCATGCCGGGGCCGGCCGTGCGCAGCCAGGTGCCGATGAGCGGTTCGGCCCGGAAGCCGCGGTCGGTGGGGCCGTAGGTGGGGGCGGTGTCGATGATCCGGCCGCCGAGCTCCTGGTAGGCGTCGAGGAGACCGCAGGCCTGGTCGTCGGGGATAGCGGTGGTACCGACCTCGAAGGTGCCCAGCGCCGCCACGCCCGGCAGTGTGGCGGCGCTGGTGGGGGTGAGGGTCACCGGCCGGTTCCGGCGGGGATCCAGGAGAGGCCGCGGACGTGGGCGGTCTCGGCGAGGACCTGCTCGAGCGGCCGGGCCGGCGGCAGGGGCCCGTAGGTGGCGGTGAACAGGCTCATGTCGGCGGTGAAGCTGGTGATCTCGTTGGGTCGGGGCTGGGCGTGGGTGATGGTGCCGCGGCCTGTAGCGCGGATGACGGCGTGGGCCAGGTCGAGGACGGTGGTGGCCCGCCCGGAGCCGACGTTGACGACGGGCAGCAGCCGGTCGGCGTCCAGGATGCGGCCGAGCATGGCGGTGGTGGCGTCGATGTAGGTGAGGTCGCGGGCCTGCATGCCGTTGCCCTCGATCGTGAGCGGCCGGTCGGCGAGGGCCGCGTCGATGAAAGCCGGGACGACCGCGTCGGGGTCTTCCCAGGGGCCGAAGGTGTTGAAGAAGCGGACCACGCCGATCTGCCGGCCGAGGCCGAGCCGGGGGCGATAGATGTCGGCGAGGTGCTCGGTGGCGCTCTTGCCCGCCGCGTACGGGGAGCGGGGCTGGTGCGGGGCGCTCTCGGCGAGCGGCCCGCTCTGGTCGCCGTAGACCTCGCAGCTCGATGCGAGGAGGAGGCGGCCGGCGCCGGAGGCGGCGAAGGCGTGGAGCATGTGCCGGTCGACCGACGTGTTGTGCTCGAAGCCGCCGACCTCGAACGAAGCCGGGACGGACTTGTGCGCGGCCAGGTGGACGACGGTGTGGAAGCCGTCCAGCTCGCCGGGGGTCAGGGTGCGGACGTCGCGCTCGATGAGCTGGTCGGGGCGGGGCCGGGGAGAGCGGACGGACAGGTCGTCCAGGGCGGTGACGGTGTGGCCGGCGGTGCGCAGCGCGGTGGTGAGGGCGGAGCCGATGAAGCCAGCCGCTCCGGTAACGAGCACGTTGGTCACGAGATGTCCTTGGCGGGGGTGAGGGTGTCGAGGTAGGCGGCCAGAGCAGCGGCGCCCTGGTAGGTGTGGGTGCGCAGGCCGAGGGCGGCCGCGTCGGTGGTGACCGAGGCGATGTCGTCGACGAGGACGAGATCCTCGCGGCCGGCCCTGTGGGCGGTGGCGACGTGATCGAAGAACTCGGCGCTGGGCTTGGTGGCGCCGATCTCGTGCGAGCAGTGCACCGTGTCCAGCACCGGCAGGTACTCGCGGAACAGCCAGCGCCAGAAGACGGCGTGCAGCACGTTCGTATTGGAGACGCCGACCACGGCGCCAAAGCGCGAGCGCACGGCCGGATCGGCGAGCAGGGCGAGCAAGTCCTGGTCGACGCTGCCGTAGATCGAGTTCCAGCCCCGCACCAGTTGCTCGTCGCTGAGGTCGACGGCCAGGAGGTGGCGCAGGTGCTCCAGGTAGGCGGCGGGCTTGATCTCGCCGCGCTCGAACGCGTCGAACGGCGCGTCGATCATCCAGCGCTGCCGGAGCTGCTCTGGGTCCTGCCCGGCCGCGGCCGCCCACGCGTTGATGGCGTCCTTGAAGGAGTAGGAGAAGAACACCCCGCCCATGTCGACGAGCAGGATGCGGTGGGGGCGGTCAGGCGAGGGCACGGGCGGGCTCCTGGGTGGTGGGCAGCAGGTTGCTGTAGCGGACGGCGATCAGGTCGCGGCGGGGCTTGCCGGTTGAGGTGACCAGGAGTTCCTCGGGCCACCGGTCGGGCAGGACGTGCACGGTGGCGAGGTCGCAGTAGGGCAGGGCGCCGCTGCGCCGGGCCTGCTCGACGCCGCGGTGAAGGTCGCCCTCCAGGGCGGCGACTTCGACAGGGAGCCAGTCGGCGGTGGAGGGGGCTGAGACCAGGGCGACGGCGCGGGGCAGACCGGGGCCCAGCAGGCACGCGGCGTCGACCCGGGGGTGGGTGAGCAGGTGGGCCTCGATGGGCTCGGGGTGGATCATCACGCCCGACCCGGTCTTGAACGCCGACCCGATCCGGCCGCTCAGCCGCAGCCCGCCCGCCGCGCTCTCGTCGCGGCTCGCCCGGTCACCGGTGTGCAGCCAGCCGTCGGGGCCGCTGACCGGGATCAGGTGCGGCCACTGCTCGACGTACCCGGCGGCCACGTACGGTCCACGCAGGAGGAGTTGCCCGTCGTCGTCAACCCGGTGCTCCACGCCGACGGGCCGACCGAGCCCGGGAGTGGCGGCGTCGTCCTGGTGGAAGGCGGGCACGGTGGACTCAGTCGCACCGTAGGCGCCGCTGATCCGCAGCCCCGCGTGCCGGTGGAGGGCGCCGGCGACCACGGGGTCGAGGGCGGCGGCGCCGTTGACGGCGGTGCGCACCCCGGCAAGGGTCTGACGCAGCCGCTGGCCGTCGTTGCCCGGCTGCTCACAGGCAGCGGCCAGGCGGGCCCAGATGTGGGGGACGCCGAGCAGGGTGTCCGCCCGGTGCCGGACCAGGTCCTCTTCGAGGCGCTCCGGCGTGGAGGAGACGAGGGTGGTCCCGTACAGGCACATCAGGGTGTGGCCCATGATCCGCTGGGCGACGTGCGAGACGGGCAGGTAGGAAAGGGTCCGCGCCGGGCGGCCCCTCCACAGGCCGGTCCAGGTGTCGGTGCCGCGCACCAGCGCCGCTTCGGTCAGGGCCACGGCGCGCGGCACGCCGGTGGTGCCGGAGGTGAAGACGATCGCCGCGGTCTGCTCCAGTCGGCGCCCGGCCATGCGGCGGGCCACCGTGCGCCACTGCGCGGGGGTGCCGCCAGGCCGGGTGCTGTGCTCGTTTACGGTGTGCACCGGCGTCCGGGCGCGGCCGGCGATGTCGGCGAGCGCCCGGTCGCCGACGGTGTCGAGGACCGCGGCGGGTTCCACCACCGGCCACAGCGCGGCGAGTTGGTCGTGGGTCAGGTCCGGCAGGACTGCGGGCACGCCGCCGGCCAGGAGCACGGCCAGGTCGGCGACGCTGAACAGTGCGCCCGGGCCGGTGCGCAGCAGCACGACGCGCCCCGTCACCTCGGTGGTGGCCCGCAGCTGCCGGGCCAGGGCCAACGCCCGGCCCAGCACCTCGTCGAAGGTCAAGACGGCGCCGTCCAGGGCGACGGCGGCCGGCCTCCTGCCGGGGTGGGCGAGGAAGCGCGGCAGGATGCGGTCGTCCATCACAGTTCCCCGGCGGTGGTCGCGGTCAGGTGGTGGGCGCCGGCGAGCTGGCGGCCGCGGGCGGCGACCAGGGCGTGCCGGGAGATCGTCATCGCGTCGCGCCAGCAGCCCTCCATGCCTGCGGCGCGGTGGATCGCGGCGGCCCCGGCGGCGTCGAACAGGGTGCGGCACGCGGCCTCGGCGGCCTCGGCCATCTGGCAGCAGGCGGTGCGCAGCAGAGCCCGCTGTCCGGGGCTGACCTGGCCGCGCAGTGCGCTGCTCCACGCGGAAGCGGTCGCGGCGTCCAGCAGGCCGGCCGCGGCGCGGATGCGGCCGTCCGCCTGGTCGAAGGCCGCCTGAATGGCGGGCTGGTGGGCCATCGGTCCGCTGCCGTAGCGGCTGGCGGTGGTCGAGGCGAGGGTGGCGAACGCGGCCAGGGCCCGCTCGCCGCTCGCGCGGGCGACCTCGGCGATGCAGCCGGCCAGCAGCCCGTAGAGGGGGTAGCGGTACAACGCCCCCTCCACCAGCGGCGGTTCGGTCAGGCTGATGCTGTGCGCGCCTGGGACCAGGGTGTCGCAGGCCACGGTGTAGGAGGCGCTTCCCCGCAGTCCGAGCGCGTCCCAGTCCTCCTCGACGGTCAGCTGGCCGCGCGGGACGAGCCACCAGCGGGTGCCCGGCGCCCCGTTGTGGTCGGCGGGGGCGGCGAGGGCGGCCAGGGTCATCGCCGGGGCGCCGGTGACCAGCGGCCAGCGCCCCCGCAGCCGCACCCCCTCGCCCTCCCGCTCGGCCAGACCGACCGGCACCGAGGAGCCGGCGACCACCGGGGCGTCGCCGGCCAGGTCGCGGGCCACCTGCACCGGCAGGCGCGACAGGAACGCCCCGGCCGGGCCGTGAATCGCCGCTACCCATCCGGCGGCGGGGTCCGCGAGGGCGACCTCGCGCACCGCGGCGAGGATCTGCGGCGCGTCCCACTGCAGGCCGCCGCAGTCGGCGGGCACCGCGGCCCGGGGCAGCGCCGACGCGGTCAGCGCCTGCCACACCGCGGGGTGCAGCGTGCCGTGCTGCTCCCCGAACTCCCGGTGCTCGCCGGCCGTGCGGCTCAGCTGCCCCACCGCCACGAGGGCGGGCTGGTCGTGGACAAGGGTCATCGCGATCTCTCCAAACAGGTCGGGTCGGGCGCAGGACGAAGGCGCCGCCGGCGGCGGCGGAAGCAGCAGGGGTGCGGGTCAGTGCGGGCCGGGGTCGGCGATGAGGTCGCGCAGCGCGGGGGCGAGCGTGTCCAGGAGGTCGACGGTCAGCCAGCCCGGCCCCGTCGTCCGGGCCAGCACCTCGCCGGCGGTGCCGACCAGGTGGCAGGCCAGCGCCGCCGCGTCGGGGGGTGGCAGCGTCTGGGCGAGCAGCGCGGCGGCGACCCCGGCGAGCACGTCCCCGGTCCCGTGCCGGGCCAGGCCCGGGTGTCCGGCGGCCACCAGGCGGGTCTGGACGCCGTCCGTGATCCGGTCCGCCTCGCCCTTGGCCACCAGCACCGCGCCGGTCTCCCGGGCGGCGTCGGCCAGCGCCGCCCGGTCGGCCGGCTCGCCCCGGACCGGGCGGGCCGGTAGGCCGGGGGCGGTGAGGAGGGCGTGGGCCTCGGTGTGGTTGAGCAGCACCAGGTCGGCGCCCAGGCGCCGAAGGCGCTGCCGGGCGCGCGGGCCGCCGCCCAGCGAGCCGTCGACCACCAGTGCCGCGCCCCGATCGCGCTCCCGGGCCTCTTCCAGGGCGTCGAGCACCTTCCCGGCCAGCGGGCTGCCGCCCAGCCCCGGACCGACCAGCCACACCACCCGGCCCCGCGCCCCCGACTGCGCGAGGCCCTGAGCCATCCGCCGCGACACCTCGGCCACCGCGTCGACGGCTGCCGGATCCAGCTCGGGCCCCAGCCCCGCGACCAGGTGCGCTTCCAGCGCCACCTGCTGCACCGCCGGGGAGGGCGGCGCGGCGAGGCGTACCCCGTGGGCCCCGGCCCGGCGGGCCGCCAGCGCCGCCACGTACGGCGGCGCGGGGTACTCGCGCGAGCCGCCGATCACCAGCACCAGTCCGCCGTCGCCCTTGACTCCCCCGCTGGCCACCGCGGCGGCCCGAAGCGCCAACTCCCGGGCAGCGAGGGCGTCCACGCGTACGACATCCTTGTCCTCGCCGCCGCGAACTTGGCGGTATGACGATTCGTCAGTCGCTAGGCTCGGAGGTGACACCCGCGCCGGCTCCAGGCGCCGGGCCGCTTCGAGGGGACCTTCGTGACCGCTTCCACCCGTACCTGGCCGCACCTGCTCGCCACCCTGCTGCGCGGCGAGGACCTGACGGCGGACGACACCAGGTGGGCGATGCGCGCGGTCATGGACGACGACCACGAGCCCGTCGCCCTCGCCGGGTTCCTCGTCGCCCTGCGCGCCAAGGGCGAGAGCCCCGCCGAGCTCAGCGGCCTGCTCGACGCCCTCATGGAACGCGTCGTGCCCCTGCCCGTCGACGGCACCGGCATGCTCGACATCGTCGGCACCGGCGGCGACGGCGCGCACACCGTCAACATCTCCACCATGGCCGCGATCGTCACCGCCGCCGCCGGCGTGCCGGTGGTCAAGAACGGCGGCCGCTCCGTCTCCAGCAAGAGCGGCTCCGCCGACGTCCTGGAGCAGCTCGGCGTACCCCTCACCCTCGGCCCCGAGCAGGTCGCCCGCTGCGTCACCGAGGTCGGCATCGGCTTCACCTTCGCCCCGGCCTTCCACCGGGGCCTGCGCCACGCCTCCCCCGTGCGCCGCATCCTGGGCGTGCCCACCGCCGTCAACTACATCGCGCCGCTGACGAACCCGGCCCGCCCCGGGGCCGCCCTGGTCGGCTGCTCCAACCTCCAGCTTGCCCCCGTCCTGGCTGCCGTGCTCGCAGGCCGCGGCACCCGGGCCCTGGTCGTCCGCGGCCACGACGGCCTGGACGAGATCACCACCGCCGACGTCACCGACGTGTGGAGCGCCGATGAGACCGGCGTGCGCAAGTCCACGTTCGACACTGCCCGCTTCGGCCTGGAGCGTCCCGGCCCGGACGCACTGCGCGGCGGGGACGCCGCCTACAACGCCGACGCCGTCCACACCGTGCTCTCCGGCGCCCCGGGGGCCGCCCGCGACGCCGTCCTCGCCAACTCCGCCGGAGCCCTCGCCGCCCACAACGCCACCGCCGCACTCGAGGACGCCTTCGCCGACGGCCTGGACCGGGCCCGCACCGCCATCGACAGCGGAGCCGCCGCCGACCTCCTCTCCCGCTGGACCAAGCTCGCCGCCGAGCTGGCCGCGCCGCACTGACCCCCTCACCGCGGTCACCGCCGTGGCCCGCCGGTCAGCAGCGGGACCAGCCGCGACCAGCGCGAGACCGCCTCCCACCGCGGCCCCATGCCCGCAGCGGCGATGTCGCGCAGCAGCTCCGCGAACGCCTCCCCCCGCCTGCTCGGCACCCGGCCCCCGGCGGCGCCCAGCGCGGCTCGGCCGGACGACGGCTCCGGGTAGGCAGCCACCACCGCGGCCAGCGCAGCCTCCACGGCCGGGCCCGACCCGTCCGGGCCGGACACGTGGGAGGACGCCACCAGCGCGGCCCGCTCCCGCCAGGGCAGGAACACCGCCAACTCCCGTACGACATCCAGCGGATCGTCGCTGGTGTGCACCATCGTCAGAAGCCGGTTGGGGCTCCCCGCCACCTCGCGCAGCGAGTCGGCCTCGCGCCGTCCGGGCGCGTTGCCGCCCTTCAAGCGGGTCAGGCGCCGCGCGGCATCACCGTCCCGGTGCCGGTACAACACCAGCAGCCCCGGCCCCAGCCCCACCACCGCGTCCAGGAGCAGCAGCCGCTCCGCGGTCGCACGCCGCAGCTGCCACCACCACAGCGCCCGCACCCCGGCCCGCTCCAGCTGAACCACACTCGCGCCGACCGGCGTGAACCCCGCCGCCTCCACCCTCGCGAGGACGTCCACCGCGGTACCGGCCGCCACAACGTCCGGCCGCAGCCACAGCAGTGCCGTCTCCCCAGCGAACCGCTGCGCCTCGCCGGTCCCGAGCACCCCGGCGAGCGTCGCCCAGCCCTCCCGCACCAGCGGATCGACGGCGTACTGCCGGCGCTTCTCCGCATCCCGCGTCAGCCGCTCAAGGTCAGGGGTGGGCATGTCCGCCCACCCCTGGCCCGTGGCCGCCACCGGCCTCACGGATGTCCCCACCGCGATCCCCTCCCACTTCCAGCGGACGTGTTCCGCGACCAGCACACCGCGGGCGGCGGGTCGGCCCCAGTGGGCAAGGGCGTGAAGACCGTGAACGCCGGATCGTTTGCGTGAATCCGCGTGAAACCGGATCCGGCCCGCCGAGAGGCCAAGTCCGGAGCCGCCGACTGCCGGGCTCCCGCACGCCTCCCGATGACGCAGAAGCCGACGCTGACGCTGGCGGGTGACGCTGCCGCGCTCGCCGGGCTGCCGCGTTGACGTGGGGTTTTCTCCCGGCCGGGTGGTCGGCGGACGCTGATGACGCTCGGGCGCGCCATGTCTCCGGCCCCCTACTTCCCTTCTCTCTTCTCCAGTGAGATGGGGTACGAGAGCGTCATCAGCGTCATCGCCACACGGCACACCACGAGAACCTGCAGGTCACAACCACTCCACTCCGGGCCGCCTGTCCTGTGTCACCGAGTCGTCCCTGATGCGGTCGCTCTGACCTGCGATGAGGAATCTTGAATGGCGAAGTGACCGTGAACTGCGGGTGCCGCCG
>NZ_JBIVRD010000047.1:0-65446 GCF_044755565.1 Kitasatospora sp. NPDC092286
CAGTTGCGCTCGCGTCACACACCACGGTCTACCGGATCAGGACCCGCCGCGAAGGTGAATCACACAGATTGATCACGACCGAATACGCGCCCTAGGGACGGCTAGGGACGGCCGCCCCGCCTCCGGTGATCAGGACCCGTCGTCGGGTTCGGGCGCTCCACCGCGTAGAGTCTTCGCTCGTGAGTGAGACGGCCAGGCGGGCACCCCGGGAGACCTCGCCGTGCTGTGCCGTACGGGACCTGGTCAAGACGTACCGCGCCGGGCGCGGCGGCGCCGCCACCGAGGTCCGGGCCAATGACGGCGTCGGCCTGACCGTCCGGCGGGGCGAGATCTTCGGGCTGCTGGGGCCCAACGGGGCCGGCAAGTCCACCCTGGTCCGCCAGCTCACCGGGCTGCTGCGCCCGGACTCGGGCTCGATCGAACTCCTCGGCCACGACGTGGTCCGCCACCCCGAGCGGGCCGCCCGGCTGCTCGGCTACCTGGGTCAGGAGTCCACCGCGCTGGACGAGCTGACCGTCGCGCTCGCCGCCGAGACCACCGGCCGGCTGCGCGGGCTCAGCCGGGCGCACGCCCGCGCCGAGACCGCCGAGGTGCTCACCGAGCTCGCCCTCGAACCGCTCGCCCACCGGCCGCTGGCCAAGCTGTCCGGCGGGCAGCGCCGGCTCGCCTGCTTCGCCGCCACGCTGGTGGGGGAGCGGCCGCTGCTCGTGCTGGACGAGCCGACCACCGGCATGGACCCGGTCGCCCGCCGCTCCGTCTGGAGCGCCGTCGACCGGCGCCGGGCCGAGCGCGGCACGACGGTGCTGCTGGTCACCCACAACGTGATCGAGGCGGAGACCGTCCTGGACCGGGTCGCGGTGATGGACGAGGGCCGGGTCATCGCCTGCGACACCCCGGGCGGACTCAAGGCACTCGTCGACGGCGACGTCCGGCTGGACCTGGTCTGGCGGACGGAGGCCCCGCTGGACGTGCCCGCCGTCGCGGCCCTCGCCGAGCGGGCCGAGCGCACCGGCCGCCGCTGGACCGTGCGCACCAGCCCCGAGCAGGCCCGCGAACTGGTCGCGGCCGTCACCACCGGCCCCGCCTTCGCCGCCCTGGACGACTTCACCCTGGCCACCCCGAGCCTTGAGGACGCCTACCTCAAGCTGGGCGGCCGCCACGGAGGACTGGCCAAGTGATGCTGCGAGAGAGCCGCCGGTGCGCCACCGGCGGCGTGTGGGGAGATGGCCGCCGATGACGCTGCTCTCGGTGCCGCCGCAGGCCGCCGCCGTCGCCGACGGCGGGCCCGCCCCGCTGGCGCCCGCCGCCCGGCTGCTGCCCGCGCTGGCCGCCGTCTACCGGGCGCAGCTGGCCCGGGCCAAGGTGGCGCGGATCCCGCTGCTGTTCGTGGCCACCTTCCAGTCGCTCGGCATCCTGGTGATGATGCGCGGCGTCGTGGACCCGGGGCAGACCTCGGCCGCGCGCTCGGTGGTGGCCGGTTCCAGCGTGCTGGTGGTGGCGTTCGTCGCGCTCAACCTGCTCGCCCAGTACTTCGGCCGGCTGCGGGCCACCGGCGGCCTCGACCACTACGCGACGCTGCCCGTCCCGGCGGCCTCGGTGGTGCTCGGGGCGGCCGCCGCGTACGCCTCGTTCACGCTGCCCGGCACGCTGGTGACGGCCGCCGCCGGGGCCTGGATGTTCGGGCTCCCGGTGACCCACCTGTGGGTGCTGCTCGCCGTGGTGCCGCTCTCCGGCGCGGCGCTGTCCGGGCTCGGCGCGGCCTGCGGGCTGCTCGCGCCCCGGCAGGAGATCGCCACCATGCTGGGCCAGCTCGGCATGTCGGCGGCGCTGCTGCTGGGCGTGCTCCCGGTGGACCACCTGCCGCAGCCGGTGCTCTGGCTGCGCGACCTGCTGCCGTCCACGTACGGCGTCGAGGCGTTCGCCCGTACGTTCACGGCCGATCCGGACTGGGCGCTGGTCGCGGGCGACCTGGCGGTCTGCGCCGGCGTGGGCGTGGTGTCGCTGGCCGTCGCCACCTGGGCGTACCGGCGGGCCACCACCCGGTAGCGGAACGATCCTGCGGTACGGGTGCCGGGGCCGTTCGGGCGGCGATCGTGAAACGATGGGCCCCGTGACCGTACCGAACACACCTCCGGATCCCTCGCGGGCCGCCGCGGACGCGACCGCCGGAACCGCCGCGGACGCACCCGTCGACCGGGCCCCGGCCGCCGCGGCGAACCCGTACGGGGCGCCGCCCGCGTACGGGCCGCCGCCGGGCCTGGAGTTCGCGCCCGTCCGCAAGGCCGACCCGCGGGCGTCGCTGCGGCGGCTGCTGCCCGAGCTCCAGGTCGGGGCGATCATGGTGCTGGTCTGTCTGCTGCTGGGCCTGGCGATGGCCGGGCTCTGGGTCTGGCTGGCGCCGAAGGTGCCGCTGGTGGTGGACGGCAACCGGATCCTCTACGGGGACCCGGAGGGCGAGCAGCGGGCCGGGGCCGACAGCGTCTTCGTGCTGATCGGGCTGGGCCTGGGCATCCTGACCGCGCTCGGGGCGTTCCTGGTGACCCGGCGGCGCGGCGGCGGCATCGCGGTCGCGGTCGGGCTGACGGTCGGCGGCCTGCTGGCCTCGCTGGGCGCCTGGGGGCTGGGCCGCTGGCTCGGCCCCAGCCGTGACCTGGTCGCGCAGGCCCGGAAGGTCGGCGACGGCGGGTACTTCAGCGCCGACCTGGACCTCGGGGCGTACGGCGCCGTGCTGGTCTGGCCGATGGCCGCGATGGTGGTGCTGCTGGCCCTGTCGGCCGCGTTCGGCAAGCGCGAGGAGGACCCGCCGCCGTACTGGGCCGGGCCGTACGGACTGCCCGCGGCCACGGACGGGGCACCCGGAGCGGGTGGCCCGCCCGCGGTGGCCGGCGGTGCGCCGGTGGACCAGCCGCACCCGGTGGACCGGCCCGGCGGCGTGGAGCAGCCCCTCCACGGGGCGCAGGCGCACCCCGTGGAGCAGCCGTTCGACGGGCGGAAGCCCTGAGCAGCCCTGAGCAGCCCTAGCGGCCGATCGGGGCGGTCCGGGCGCCGGTGAGGGTGATCAGGTCGGCGGGGGCGAGTTCGACCTCCAGGCCGCGCCGGCCGGCCGAGACGTACACCGTGGGGTGGGCCAGGGCGCTGTCGTCCACGACGGTGCGCAGCGGGCGGCGCTGGCCGAGCGGCGAGATGCCGCCCAGGACGTAGCCGCTGCTGCGCTCGGCGGCGGCCGGGTCGGCCATCGCGGCCCGCTTGCCGCCGACGGCGGCGGCGAGGGCCTTGAGGTCCAGCTGGCCGGCCACCGGGACGACGCCCACCGTGAGGACGCCGTCCACGTCGGCGACCAGGGTCTTGAACACCCGGTCGGCCGGGACGCCCAGCACCTCGGCGGCCTCGCCGCCGTAGGAGGCGGCGGCCGGGTCGTGCTCGTACGCGTGCACGGTGAACGCCACGGCGGCGTTCTCCAGGGCCACGGTGGCGGGCGTGCCCTGGCCGCCCTTCTTCGGCTTCTTGGCCATACCGGTTCTCCAGGGGTGGGCGGGCCGCGACGGGCCCGCCGGGTCGGTCGGGTGCTCGGGTCGGGTTGGTCGTTCGGGCCGGTCAGTTGGGGCTGAAGGACTGGCGGGTGAGATCCACCGCCGGCAGCGACGGGAGCCAGCTGAGCACCGCCGTCTCGCGGCGCAGCAGCTCCAGTTCGGAGCGCAGCCGCTGCGCGGTGTCCGGGCAGGCCAGCAGCTGCTGCTTGACCGGGGTCTCGAACACGGTGGCCGCGGCCACCAGGTAGGAGAGCACCTGCGGGTCGGCCGGCAGCTCCTGCCGGCCGACGGTGCTGGCCTCGTTGGCCCCGGCGAGCCGCTTCTGGTACGTCCGGAAGGCCCGCTCGACGCCCGCGGCCAGGGCCCCCGCCCCCTCGCCGGACTGCTCCTCGACCGTTTCGGTCTCGCCCGTCAGGTAGGGGCCGCCGGTGTCCACCGAGCGCAGCCGGAACCGGGTGGTGCCGGTGACCAGCAGCTCGTACTGCCCGTCCGGCTGCTCCTGCGCCGAGGCGAGGTCGGCCACGCAGCCGATGTGGTACAGCGCCTCCAGCGGGTCGCCGGTGGCGGTGCCCAGGCCGTCCAGCGGCCCGGCCGGGCCGTCGTCGGCGCGGACCGGCGCGACCTCACGGCCGTCCTTGATGGCGAGCACGCCGAACCGGCGCGGCTGGTCCTCGGGGAGGGCGAGCAGGTCGGCGACCAGACGGCGGTAGCGCTCCTCGAAGACGTTGAGGGGCATCACCAGGCCCGGGTAGAGCACGGTGTTCAGCGGGAAGAGCGGCAGCCGTTCTGTCACGGCGGACAGCGTAGTTCCCCGGAGCGGGCGAGTGCTCCCGGGTTCTCCACCGGCGCATCCGGGGTCATCCGCGCTGGAGCATCCGGGTGGCGCCGGCGGCGACCGTGGTGGCGAGCACCCAGCCGACGATCACCAGACCGGAGGAGACCCACTGGGCGGTGCCGCCGGGGTTCCAGCCCTGCTGGCCGAGGTCGACGACCGGGAGCAGCTGGCCGAGCGCGTAGAGGACCGGGTTCCAGTGCGGGCGCTCGTCGGCCTTCAGCGGTTCGAGCCGGTGGGTGGCGAAGTAGAGGCTGCCCAGCGCCCAGGCGAGCAGCAGCCAGAGCGCGGCCCGCCCGGGGCGGAAGCCGTAGCCGACGGTGACGTCCTGGATCCGGCCCCAGACCCGGGCGGGCAGCGGCAGGCTCTGCCGGCGGCGGCGCTGCTTGGCGTAGAGCACCTCGCGGGCGTCGTCGTCGGCGCCGTCCCGGCGCAGGGCGGTGGCCAGCTGCTCGTACGACTCGGGCTGGAACTCCACCGAGGAGCCCTCCAGCCAGGCGATCCGCTGCTGGACGGTGAACGGGACGGCCGGGCGCAGGCACTCGTAGGTGAAGCCGGTCAGACCGAGGCTGCGGCCGTGCGGCCAGGAGCCGGGGGCGTCGACCAGGTTGCCGATCCGGGCGCGGGAGAGCGAGACGGCGCCCTCGTTCGGGAAGCGGCAGGTGAAGCGCAGTTCGGGGGTCTGGATGCGGCGCAGTGTGACCTCGTCGTCCGGGCCGAGGTGGAACTCGGCGTCGGAGAGCAGACAGGCGTTCTCGAACCGGCCGTCGGAGAGCCGGACCTGGCCGAAGGCGCGGAACGGGGTGCTGGGCGAGCCGGGTGGCGGGAGTTCGCCGTAGCCGGAGCCGTAGTAGGACTGCGAGCCGTACCAGCCGCCGTCCGCCGAGCCGCTGAGGTACAGGGTGTGGCCGACGGTTATTCGGACCGCGTTGAGGGCGTTGCGGTTCTCCGGGACGGCGTGCAGCTGGGCGCCGCGCAGGGAGAGCCGGCCGCCGATCCGCGCGGTGCGCAGGCTGATCTCGCCGCGGGACTCCAGCCGGTCGGCCTCGAAGTCCTGGTGGACCGCCATGCCGTCGGCGGACAGCGCCCGGCCGAACCGGTCACCGCCCAGGACGGCCTGGTTGAGCAGCAGGTCGGTGCCGATCCGGGCGTCGGTGAGCCGCAGGCCCTGCGGGAGCCGGCAGCGGGCGAGGTGCAGATCGCCCGAGGTGACGAGGCGGGAGGCCTCCAGCCGCGGGATCAGGCACCGGACCAGGCGCAGGGTGGCGGCGTCGGCCTCGGAGATCAGCACCTTCCGCTCGAAGCGGCAGTCGCGCAGTTCGACGTACTGCCGGATGGTGCCGCCGGCCAGGTTCAGCGGGCCGGTGATCCGGACGCCGGTGAGCCGGAGCGAGGCGACCCGGCCCGGGGCGGGGGCGGGACCGTCCAGCAGCAGGTGGGCCAGGACCTCGGCGCGTACGCTGCGCCCGGGCCCCCAGACGGCGGTGCCGAAGGGGGCGTCCAGCTCGGCGTCGCCGGTGCTCAGGTCGTACACCTCGCCCTGCCGGAACGCCTCCCAGAGGCCCTGTTCGACCGGACTCCAGCCGTCCGGTGCCGGTTCTGCCATGGTCCCCCCGCTTCCCCCGGTCGTCTCGCCTTTCGTATCACGGACTGAAATGCGGGGCCGGTGGTTCCGGCCACTCCTTACACTGGGTGGCGTGATCTCTCGAATCGACCTGCGCGGCTCGCTCGACGACCCGCGTGACCTGCTGCCCCGTGCCGAGTTCGACGTGGCGGCCGCCCTGGAGAAGGTGCGGCCGATCGCCGAGGACGTGAGCCATCGTGGGGTCGCGGCGCTGATCGAGATCACCGAGCGGTTCGACGGTGTGCGGCTGGAGTCCACCCGGGTGCCGGCCGAGCAGATCGCCGAGGCCCTGGAGACGCTGGACCCGAAGGTGCGTGCCGCGCTGGAGGAGTCGATCCGCCGCGCCCGCCTGGTCCACGCCGACCAGCGCCGCGCCGGGCACACCACCCAGGTCGTGCCGGGCGGTACCGTCACCCAGCGCTGGGTGCCGGTGGACCGGGTCGGCCTGTACGTGCCGGGCGGCCTCGCCGTCTACCCGTCGTCCGTGGTGATGAACGTGGTGCCCGCGCAGGAGGCCGGCGTCACCGGCATCGCGGTGACCTCGCCGCCGCAGAAGGCGTTCGGCGGCCGGGTGCACCCGACCATCCTGGCGGCCTGCGCGCTGCTGGGCGTCACCGAGGTGTACGCGGTCGGCGGGGCCCAGGCGGTCGCCATGTTCGCCCTCGGCACCGAGGAGTGCGAGCGGGTCAACCTGGTCACCGGCCCGGGCAACATCTACGTGGCCGCCGCCAAGCGCTACTTCGCCGGCCGGATCGGCATCGACTCGGAGGCCGGGCCGACCGAGATCGCCGTCCTCGCGGACGACAGCGCCGACCCGGCGGAGGTCGCCGCCGACCTGATCAGCCAGGCCGAGCACGGCCCGACCTCGGGCTCGGTGCTGGTCACCGACTCGCCCGCGCTGGCCGAGGCCGTCGAGGCCGAGCTGAAGACGCAGGTCGCCCGGACCAGGCACAGCGAGCGGGTGGCCGAGGCGCTGGGCGGCCGGCAGTCCGGCATCATCCTGGTCGACGACCTCGACCAGGGCCTCGCGGTGGTCAACGCCTACGCCGCCGAACACCTGGAGATCCAGACCCGCGACGCCCACGCGGTCGCCGCCCGGGTCCGCAACGCCGGCGCGATCTTCATCGGCCGGTACACCCCGGTCTCGCTCGGCGACTACGCGGCCGGCTCCAACCACGTGCTGCCGACCGGCGGTTGCGCCTGCCACTCCTCGGGGCTGTCCGTGCAGACCTTCCTGCGCGGCGTCCAGGTCGTCGAGTACGACCGCGAGGCCCTGGCCGGCATCGCCGCGCACGTGGTCAACCTCTCCGAGGCCGAGGACCTGCCGGGTCACGGCGACGCGATCAAGGCCCGCTTCGAGTGGACGGTTCCCGGTTCATGAGGATTGACGATCTCCCCATCCGTGACGAGCTGCGCGGGCAGTCCCCGTACGGTGCGCCGCAGCTCGACGTGCCCGTCCAGCTGAACACCAACGAGAACCCGTACCAGCTGCCCGAGGAGCTGGTGGCCCGGATCGCCGAGCGCGTCGCCGAGGCCGCCCGCCACCTCAACCGCTACCCCGACCGGGACGCGGTCGAGCTGCGCGAGGGCCTGGCCGGCTACCTGACCCGGACCACCGGGTTCGCCCGCACCCGCGAGCAGGTCTGGGCGGCCAACGGCTCCAACGAGGTGCTGCAGCAGCTGCTCCAGACCTTCGGCGGGCCCGGCCGCAGCGCGCTCGGCTTCGAGCCCTCCTACTCGATGCACGCCCTGATCTCCCGGGGCACCGGCACCGAGTGGATCTCCGGCCCGCGCAACGAGGACTTCACCATCGACCTGGCGGCCGCCGAGAAGGCCATCGCCGAGCACCGGCCGAACGTGGTCTTCATCTGCTCGCCGAACAACCCGACCGGCACCGCCGTCGCCGCCGACGCCGTGCTGCGGCTGTACGGGGCCGCGCAGGCCGCCGGGCCCAGCCTGGTGGTCGTGGACGAGGCGTACGTCGAGTTCTCGCACCGCGCCTCGCTGCTGCCGCTGCTGGAGGGCCGCCCCAACCTGGTGGTCAGCCGCACCATGTCCAAGGCCTTCGGCGCGGCCGGGCTGCGTCTGGGCTACCTGGCGGCCGACGCCGCCGTGGTGGACGCCGTGCAGCTGGTCCGGCTGCCGTACCACCTGTCGGCCGTCACCCAGGCCACCGCGCTGGCCTGCCTGGAGCACACCGACACCCTGCTCGGGTACGTCGGCCGGCTCAAGGACGAACGCGACCGGCTGGTGGACGCGCTGCGCGGCCTCGGGCTGGACGTCACCGACTCGGACGCCAACTTCGTCCAGTTCGGCCGCTTCGCCGACACCCACGCCGTCTGGCAGGCCATCCTCGACCAGGGCGTCCTGGTCCGGGACAACGGCGTCCCCGGGTGGCTGCGGGTGACCGCCGGCACCCCCGCCGAGAACGACGCCTTCCTGGACGCCGTCCGCACCGTGATCAAGGAGCTGTAGATCCGCCATGTCCCGTATCGGACGCGTTGAGCGCACCACCAAGGAGACCTCGGTCCTCGTCGAGATCGATCTCGACGGCACCGGCAAGACCGACATCTCCACGGGCGTCGGGTTCTACGACCACATGCTCGACCAGCTCGGCCGCCACGGCCTCTTCGACCTCACCGTGAAGACCGACGGCGACCTGCACATCGACACCCACCACACCATCGAGGACACCGCCCTCGCCCTGGGCGCCGCCTTCAAGCAGGCGCTCGGCGACAAGGTCGGCATCTACCGCTTCGGCAACTGCACCGTCCCGCTGGACGAGTCGCTCGCCCAGGTCACCGTGGACCTCTCCGGCCGCCCCTACCTGGTGCACACCGAGCCGGAGCGGATCGCGCCGATGATCGGCAGCTACGACACCACGATGACCCGGCACATCCTGGAGTCCTTCGTGGCCCAGGCGCAGATCGCCCTGCACGTCCACGTGCCGTACGGGCGCAACGCGCACCACATCGTGGAGTGCCAGTTCAAGGCGCTGGCCCGGGCCCTGCGCTACGCCGCCGAGCGCGACCCGCGCGCGGCCGGCATCCTCCCGTCGACCAAGGGTGCGCTGTGAGCAAGGCCGCGATCGTCCTCATCTTCGTCGGGCTCTTCCTGGCCGGCGGCGTGATCTCGTTCTGGAAGCAGAAGATCCCGAAGGGCGTCATCGCGGTGCTCGCCATAGGCTCGGTGCTCTGCCTGGCCTCCGGCGTCATGCGCATCTGAACCCGTCGAGAGACCCCACAGACATGGACACCTGAACATGGGCAAGAACGTCGTCGTACTCGACTACGGGTCGGGCAACCTCCGCTCCGCCCAGCGCGCCGTCGAGCGCACCGGGGCGAACGTCACCGTCACCTCCGACTTCCAGGCCGCGCTGGACGCGGACGGTCTGCTGGTGCCCGGCGTCGGCGCCTTCGAGGCCTGCATGCGCGGGCTGAAGGCCGTCCGCGGCGAGCAGATCATCGGCCGCCGGCTCGCCGGGGGCCGCCCGGTGCTGGGCATCTGCGTCGGGATGCAGATCCTGTTCGAGCGCGGGGTCGAGCACGGGGTGGAGACGGCCGGCTGCGACGAGTGGCCGGGCACCGTCGAGCCGCTGGACGCCCCGGTCGTCCCGCACATGGGCTGGAACACGGTCCAGGCCCCGGAGGGCAGCCGGCTCTTCGCCGGCCTCGACCCCGACACCCGCTTCTACTTCGTGCACTCCTACGGGGTGCGCCACTGGGAGCTGGAGGTCCACAGCGCGCGGATGCACGCCCCGCTCGTCACCTGGGCCACCCACGGGCAGCCGTTCGTCGCGGCCGTCGAGAACGGCCCGCTCTGGGCCACCCAGTTCCACCCCGAGAAGTCCGGCGACGCCGGCGCCGCCCTGCTGACCAACTGGGTCAACACCCTCTGACTAGCTGAGAGTTGCCAACACGATGAGCCGCCTCGAACTCCTCCCCGCCGTCGACGTCCGGGACGGCCGGGCCGTCCGCCTGGTCAAGGGCGCGTCCGGTACCGAGACCTCCTTCGGCGAGCCCCTCGCCGCCGCCCTCGCCTGGCAGAGTGCCGGCGCCGAGTGGCTGCACCTGGTCGACCTCGACGCCGCCTTCGGCACCGGCAGCAACCGTGACCTGCTCCGCGAGGTCACCGGCGCGCTGGACATCAAGGTCGAGCTGTCCGGCGGTATCCGTGACGACGAGTCGCTGGCCGCCGCCCTCGCCACCGGCTGCACCCGGGTCAACCTCGGCACCGCCGCCCTGGAGAGCCCCGAGTGGGTCGCCAAGGTCATCGCCGAGCACGGGGACAAGATCGCCGTCGGTCTGGACGTGGTCGGCACCACCCTGCGCGGCCGCGGCTGGACCCGCGACGGCGGCCAGCTCTTCGACGTGCTGGCCCGCCTCGACGCCGAGGGCTGCGCCCGCTACGTCGTCACCGACGTCAACCGGGACGGCACCCTGACCGGCCCCAACCTCCAGCTGCTGCGCGACGTCTGCGCCGCCACCGACCGCCCGGTCGTCGCCTCCGGCGGTGTTTCTTCGCTCGACGACCTGCGGGCCATCGCCACGCTCGTCGGCGAGGGTGTCGAAGGCGCGATCGTGGGCAAGGCACTCTACGAGCAGAAGTTCACCCTCGAAGAGGCCCTGGAGGCGGTTTCAGGATGACGGAACGTCGGATCGTGCGCGGTCGGGTCGCCGGATGTTCCCCCTGGGAGGAGCAGTTCGGCTACTCGCGGGCGGTCGCCGCCGGGGACCACGTGCACGTGGCCGGCTCCACGGCCTGGGTGGACGGGAAGATCGAGCACGAGGGCGACCCGTACCACCAGACCCTCGCCGCCTTCGGCGTCGGCCTCAAGGCCCTGGCCGCGTACGGTCTGACGGCGGACGACGTGGTCCGCACCCGGATGTACATCACCCACGTCCGCGACGCCGACGAGGTGGGCCGTGCCCACCACGCGCTCTTCGACGTCGCGCGCCCGGCGGCCACCATGGTGGTGGTCGAGGGCCTGATCGACTCCCGGATGATGGTCGAGGTCGAACTCGACGCCTACCGTGCCGGGCTCGCTAGCACTCTGGAAGGCAAACAGCCGTGACCCTCGCAGTACGTGTCATCCCCTGCCTGGACGTCGATGCCGGCCGGGTGGTCAAGGGCGTCAACTTCCAGAACCTGCGGGACGCCGGCGACCCGGTGGAGATGGCCAAGCTCTATGACGCCGAGGGCGCCGACGAGCTGACCTTCCTCGACATCACCGCCTCCTCCGGGGACCGCGAGACCACCTACGACGTCGTCCGCCGCACCGCCGAGCAGGTCTTCATCCCGCTCACCGTCGGCGGCGGCGTCCGGGCCGTCGAGGACGTCGACAAGCTGCTGCGGGCCGGCGCCGACAAGGTCGGCGTCAACACCGCGGCGATCGCCCGCCCGGAGCTGATCCGGGAGATCGCCCGGCGCTTCGGCCGCCAGGTGCTGGTGCTCTCGGTGGACGCCCGGCGCTGCCCGGAGGGCACCGAGACGGCCTCCGGCTTCGAGGTCACCACCCACGGCGGGCGCCAGGGCACCGGCCTGGACGCCGTCGAATGGGCGGGCCGCGCGGCCGAGTTGGGTGCCGGTGAGGTCCTGCTCAACTCGATGGACGCGGACGGCACCAAGGACGGCTACGACCTGGAGCTGATCCGGGCCGTCCGCAAGACCGTCTCCATCCCGGTGATCGCCTCCGGCGGCGCCGGGAAGCTCGCCGACTTCGCCCCCGCCGTGGCGGCCGGCGCGGACGCGGTGCTCGCCGCCAGCGTCTTCCACTTCGGCGATCTGCGGATCGGCGAGGTCAAGAACGCGCTGCGGGAGGCCGGGCACCCCGTCCGCTGACCGCGTCCACCGACCGCGGCAGGGCCCGCCCCCGGTGTGGGAGGCGGGCCCCGTAGGACGGCGCCGCCCTACGGCAGCGGCAGCACGTGACGCAGCGCGGTGACGGCGTCCGGCGGGCCGTCCACGGCCAGCTCGGCGCGGGCGCCGCGGCCGTAGACGAAGAGCACCAGCTCGCCCGGCTCGCCGGTGATCCGCACGGTCGGCGACCCGGCGGGGCCGACCGTCAGGCTCTGCCCGTCCGGGCGGCGCAGTTCCAGCCGGACGGGGGAGCGGCGGCCCGCCTCCAGCCGGGCGAGCAGCGGCAGCCGGCGCCAGAGCGCCTCGGCCCGCCCGGGCGGCACCGGCTGCGGCGGCCACTCCTCGCCCGCCCGGCGGACGTCCTCGGCGTGCACGAAGTACTCGACGGTGTTGGCGGCCTCGTCGGCGCCGGGCAGCGCGAACGGGGAGAGCAGCGGCGGGCCGGCCCGGAACAGCCGCAGCAGCTCCTCGTACGGGCGCTCGGCGTAGCCGGCCTGCACCCGGTGGGTCCAGTCGGCGAGGGCGCCGACGCGGATGCCGGCCGCCGCGTCCGGCCGGTGCTCCCGGACCACCAGGTGGGCGGCGAGGTCCCGGGTGGACCACCCGGTGCAGAGGGTGGGGGCGTCCGGCCCGGCGGCGGCCAGGAGTTCGGTCAGCCGGTGGCGCTCGGCGAGGGCATGGTTCGACATGCCGCTCAGCCTAGGGCGTGCCTGACGGCTCCCGCCGCGCGCGCGAATCGTCGGACACGCCCCGGGTTCCTCCCACGGGCCGTCAGCGCAGGTGGCCGCTGAGCTTGGTGGAGCCCTGACGGTTGCTCGCCGTCATGGTGCAGGTGTAGTCCCGCCAGCCCTGCTGGTAGTAGGTCATGGACGGGCCGAACGGGTAGCCGTAGTACGGTCCGCCGCCGCCCTGGCGGGCCTCGGCGGCGGCCAGCGTCTCCTTGCAGCCCTCCCGCATCGCCTTGGCGAGCTGGTTGTCGCCGGTCAGGCCGTCCGGCAGCAGCTGGTCGGCGATCACCTCGCCGTCGTGCTCGCCCTCGCAGGGCCGCGGTTCGGGCTTGGTGATCGTCTTGCTCAGCTGCGGGTGGTCGAAGCAGGAGCCGACCGGGAGGAAGGTGTACGGCACCACCCGGCTGGGCGTCGGGCTCGGCGTGGGGGTCGGCGTCGGGGTCGCGGTGGGGGAGGGCGGGGGTGGCAGCGCGGCCGGCTTCTTCTCGGGCCAGAGCAGCACGGTGGCCACCACCGCGAGCAGCACGGCCAGCACGGCCACGACGGCGAGGACCAGGCCCCGCGACGGGCGGGTGGCGGCGGGTTCGGGCGGCGGCTCGGAGGTCATGGCCACGAGAATGACCCACGCCGGGGCTTTCCGGCAGGCGGTTGGCACAACTCGTACGAGCGGATCGGTCGGACAGATAGCACCGGAGGGGCCGGGTGCGCCCGACAGGCCCGGACCGGGAGCCCGGCGCGCCGGGCTGACACAATGGGACCCATGTCCTCCACACCCGCCGCCCCCGGCACCACCGCCCTGGCTCCCGCGATCGCCGCCCGCCTCAAGCGGACCGAGGACGGTCTGCTCCCGGCCATCGCGCAGCAGTACGACACCGGCGAGGTGCTGATGCTCGGCTGGATGGACGACGAGGCGCTGCACCGTACCCTCACCACCGGCCGCTGCACCTACTGGAGCCGCAGCCGCCGGGAGTACTGGGTGAAGGGCGACACCTCGGGCCACGTCCAGCAGGTCAAGTCCGTCGCGCTGGACTGCGACGGCGACACCCTGCTGGTCCGGGTCGACCAGACCGGCGCCGCCTGCCACACCGGCGACCGCACCTGCTTCGACGCCGACGTGCTCCCGCTCGCCTGACCCCGCCCCGCCGAAACGACCAGAAACGGTGCCGCTCCCCATGGATCTCGAAACCTTCCGCAAGCTCGCCGTCGACACCCGGGTCATCCCGGTCACCCGCAGGCTCCTCGCGGACGGTCTCACCCCCATCGGCCTCTACCGCAGCCTCGCGGCCGAGCGCACCGGCACCTTCCTGCTGGAGTCCGCCGAGCAGGGCCGCAGCTGGTCCCGCTACTCCTTCGTCGGCGTCCGCAGCGGCGCCACCCTGACCGCGGGGCCGGACGGCACCGCCCGCTGGCTCGGCACCCCGCCGGTCGGCATCCCCACCACCGGCGACCCGCTCCAGGTGCTGCGCGCCGCGCTGGAGGCCCTGCACACCCCGCGCCGTACCGACGACGGCCTGCCCCCGCTCACCGGCGGCCTGGTCGGCTACCTCGGGTACGACATCGTCCGCCGGCTGGAGAAGCTGCCCGACCTCAACCCGGACGACCTGAAGCTCCCCGAGCTGACCATGCTGCTCGCCACCGACCTGGCCGTGCTCGACCACGTCGACGGCACGGTGCTGCTGATCGCCAACGCGGTCAACCACAACGACCTGGCCAGCGGCGTCGACGAGGCCTACGCGGACGCGGTGGCCCGGCTCGACGCGATGGAGACCGACCTGCTCAAGCCGGTCGACCCGGGGCTCGCCACCTTCACCCCGTCCGGCCCCGGTGACGTCCGCTCGCCGTTCGGCGGGGCGCCGTACCGGGCCGCCGTCGAGGAGGTCAAGGAGCGGATCCGGGCGGGCGAGGCCTTCCAGGTCGTGCCCTCGCAGCGGTTCGAGGCGCCCTGCCCGGCCTCCGCGCTGGACGTCTACCGGGTGCTGCGGACCACCAACCCCAGCCCGTACATGTACCTGTTCCGCTTCCCCGGCCCGGACGGCACCGCCGAGGGCGGCTTCGACGTGGTCGGCTCCAGCCCGGAGGCGCTGGTCAAGGTCACCGAGGGCGAGGCGATGGTGCACCCGATCGCCGGCACCCGGCACCGCGGCGCCACCCCGCACGAGGACGCCGAGCTGGCCGCCGAGCTGCTCGCCGACCCGAAGGAGCGGGCCGAGCACCTGATGCTGGTGGACCTGGGCCGCAACGACCTCGGGCGGGTCTGCGAGCCGGGCAGCGTCGAGGTGGTCGACTTCATGCAGGTCGAGCGCTACAGCCACGTCATGCACATCGTCTCGACCGTCACCGGCCGGGTGGCGCCCGGGCGGACCGCCTTCGACGTGCTGACCGCCTGCTTCCCGGCCGGCACCCTGTCCGGCGCGCCGAAGCCGCGCGCGATGCGGATCATCGAAGAGCTGGAGCCCACCCGCCGGGGCCTGTACGGCGGCTGCGTCGGCTATCTGGACTTCGCCGGGGACTCCGACACCGCGATCGCCATCCGCACCGCCGTCCTGCGCGACGGCACCGCCTACGTCCAGGCGGGCGCGGGAGTGGTCGCCGACTCCGACCCGCACGGCGAGGACACCGAGTGCCGCAACAAGGCGGCCGCCGTCCTGCGCGCCGTCGCCACCGCCAATACGCTGCGCACGCCGACGGTGTAGGACCGGCGGCGCGGGGCCGAAGGAGCAGCAGGATGCCGGACGAACGGCAGCAGATCGTCACCGCGGCCAGGGCCCAGATCGACGGCCAGCTGGCCGGCCGGGGCGCGGTCCGCCAGGACGTCGTCGTCCGGGCGCCGTCCGGGCGGAGCGGGCGGGCCGCCGAGCTCGCGGTGGTCGCGCCGGGTGCGGAACACGCCGCCGGAGGCGGCTACCGGGCCGCCGACCTGGAGGCGGTGCTGGAGGTCACCGACCGGTCGCGGCGGGCCGGTGACCCGGCCGGCCGGCACCGCTTCCTCGCCGAGTGCGGGATCCCGCTGTACGTGGTGGTCGACCCGGTGGCGGCGGTCTGCACCGTGCACAGCGCGCCGCAGCCGGGCGGGACGTACCGGGAGGCGGAGCGGGTGCCGTTCGGCAACGACCTCTTCCTGCCGCTGGCGGAGCGGACGCTGGTGCTGCGGACCGACGACTTCCCGGTCGGGCCGGCCACCCCGGATGCGGAGCCGGGCGGCGGCCGGGGGATAGTGGACGGGTGAGCGCCTCTCCCCAGCCCCGCCCCGACGCCGGGCCCGCCCCCGCCCCCGCCGCCGCCCCCGCCAAGGCCGGGCGGCGGACGCTCGGCCTGATGCTGCTGCTGACCGCGCTGGGCGCCGTCCTGGTGCTGACCGCGGTGAGCCGGGTCTGGGCCGAGGGCCGGGCCGGGACGCTGGCGGTGTCCGTCACCGGCGGCCGGATCTCCGAACTGCCCGGCGGGCTGGCGCTGGTGGCGCTGGCGGCGGCGGTCGCGGTGTTCGCGGTCCGCGGCGCAGGGCGGGTCGCGGTCGGCGTGCTCACGCTGCTGGCCGGTCTCGGCGCGGCCGCGAGCGCGGCGGCGGGCGCCGGCGACAGCGCCGCGCTGGACAGCGAGGCGGCCCGGATCCTCGCGCTCTCCGGGACGACGGCCACCGAGGTCAGCCGCTCGGCCTGGCCGTGGCTCGCCCTGTTCGGCGGGCTGCTGCTGGCCGCGGCCGGGCTGCTCACCGTCCGCTTCGGCCGGTCCTGGCCGGCCATGGGCAGCCGTTACGAGGCGCCGACCCGCAAGGCCCCGGCGAAGGCCGCCGAGACGCCGGCCGACCTGTGGAAGGCGCTGGACCGGGGCGAGGACCCGACGGCCGTCTGAGCGGCCCGCCCGGGGCGTCCGGGGCGGGCCGGGCGCTGTGACGCGATAGACCCGCCACCCCCTTTGGGGTGCCGGTGTGTGGCCCGGCACAATGGAACACGTCAACCCGCGAGGGGCCCGCAGGCCCGGCCGGGGCCCGGAGAAGCAAGGAGCACCATCAGATGTCGGCAGCAGCACACGGCCACACCCCCGCCGCCTGGACCGGCGTGACCATCTCCTTCATCGGCTTCGCGATCGCGGGCGTCGCCATGATCCTCCCGTCCGTGCCGGTGGTCTGGGGCGGCCTGGCGGTCATCCTGCTCGGCGGCGTGGTCGGCAAGGCCATGTCGATGGCGGGCATGGGCAAGCAGCCGAGCGTCAACGTGGAGACCGCCGAGGACCGCGCGGCCGCCGCCGTCACCGCCTGACCCCGGAGTTCGCACGGCTGAACGGCGGGCGCCACGCCCGCCGTTTCGTTCTGCTCCCCGCTTGCACCGAACGGGCACAATCAGGGGCGTGAACGCCGCCCCCACCGCCTCCGCCCGGCCGCCCGCAGTGCGCCGGCTGGGCCCTCCGCTGGCCGCCCTGGCCGCGGTGGCCCTCCCCACCGTGTACATCGCGGTGGTGGATCCCAACGCCCCCGGTCACTACCCGACTTGCCCGTTCCTGGCCGCCACCGGCTGGTGGTGCCCGGGCTGCGGCGGCCTGCGCTGCGTCCACGCGCTCAGCCACGGGGACCTGACCGGCGCGCTGCACGACAACGCGCCCGCCGTCCTGCTGTTCGCCGTCCTGGCGGTGCTGTGGCTCCGCTGGGTGTGGGCCGCGGTGAGCGGCGGTCCGGCGCCCCGGGTCTCGGTCGGGGCGCGGCGCTGGGCGCTGATCGCCCTGCTGGTGCTGGTCTTCACGGTGGTGCGCAATCTGCCGGTCGGGGCGGGACTGGCGCCACCGCTGGTCTGAGGCCCGGTACCGGCGTCGCGTCCGGGGTGTTCGTGAGGGATCGGCCGAGGTGGGGGGCGTCCGGCCCGCGAGACGCGCGCCGGGCTGCCGCGCCCCGCGCTCCCCGGTGCCGATACCATCGAAGAGCCGGCCGACCCACTGGCCGTCCGGCTCTTCGCCAGCCGAACTAGCAGAACATGATGGGGGCGCAAGAGTGAGTGTGCTCGACAAGATCATCGAAGGTGTCCGTGAGGACCTCGCCGAGCGGCAGGCCCTGGTCTCGCTGGACGAGCTCAAGGAGCTCGCGGCCAAGGCCCCGGACGCCAAGGACGGCGTCGCCGCCCTCAAGGGCGACGGTGTACGCGTGATCTGCGAGGTCAAGCGCTCCAGCCCGTCCAAGGGCGCCCTGGCCGCGATCGCGGACCCGGCCGCCCTGGCCACCGACTACGCGGCCGGCGGGGCCGCCGCGATCAGCGTGCTGACCGAGCAGCGCCGCTTCGGCGGGTCGCTGGCCGACCTGGACGCCGTCCGGGCCGCGGTGGACACCCCGCTGCTGCGCAAGGACTTCATCGTCACCGCCTACCAGCTCTGGGAGGCCCGCGCCCACGGCGCCGACCTGGCCCTGCTGATCGTCGCCGCGCTGGAGCAGCCGGCCCTGGTGTCGCTGATCGAGCGCGCCGAGTCGATCGGCCTCACCCCGCTGATCGAGGTGCACGACGAGGAGGAGATCGCCCGCGCGGTGGACGCCGGCGCGCGGATCATCGGCGTCAACGCCCGCAACCTCAAGACCCTTGAGGTGGACCGCAACACCTTCGGCAACGTCGTCCACGCCATCCCGGACGGTGTCGTCAAGGTCGCCGAGTCCGGCGTGCGCGGCCCGCTGGACGTGATCTCGTACGCCAACCTGGGCGCCGACGCGGTGCTGGTCGGCGAGTCCCTGGTGACCGGCAAGGACCCGCGGGCCGCCGTGGCCGACCTGGTCGCGGCCGGCGCCCACCCCGCCCTGCGGCACAAGGACTGACCCCGCCGCCATGAAACTCGCCTCCCGTCTCGCCCCCGGTTGCCGCCCGCGCGGCTGCCGCGCGCCCGCACGCCGGGTGCTGGGCAGGCGGGTGCGCTATGTGATCGGCTGCGAGCCCGGGCAGGTGCAGGGCCGCCGATGGCGCAGGACGCCCGGCTGATCCCAGCCGTTCCGACGTCACTGCCGTCATCTTCCAGAAGGACTTCACCATGTCCGAGAAGGACTACCTGCCCGGTGCCGAGGTACCGGACGCCCGCGGCTACTTCGGCGCCTACGGTGGCCGCTTCATCCCGGAGGCGCTGGTCGCCGCCGTCGAACAGGTCGCCGAGGAGTACGAGAAGGCGAAGGCCGACCCTGCCTTCGCCGCCGAGCTGAACGCGCTGCTCAAGGACTACACCGGCCGTCCCAGCCCGCTGACCGACGTGCACCGCTTCTCCGCCGAGGCGGGCGGCGCGCGCGTCCTGCTCAAGCGCGAGGACCTCAACCACACCGGCTCGCACAAGATCAACAACGTGCTGGGCCAGGCCCTGCTCACCCGCCGGATGGGCAAGACCCGGATCATCGCCGAGACCGGCGCCGGCCAGCACGGCGTGGCCACCGCCACCGCCTGCGCGCTGTTCGGCTTCGACTGCACCGTCTACATGGGCGAGGTCGACACCGAGCGCCAGGCGCTGAACGTCGCCCGGATGCGGATGCTCGGCGCCGAGGTGGTGGCCGTCAAGTCCGGCAGCCGCACCCTCAAGGACGCCATCAACGAGGCGTTCCGCGACTGGGTCGCCAACGTCGACTCCACCCACTACCTGTTCGGCACCGTGGCCGGCCCGCACCCGTTCCCGATGATGGTCCGGGACTTCCACCGGGTCATCGGCGTCGAGGCCCGCCAGCAGGTCCTCGACCGCACCGGCAGGCTCCCGGACGCCGTGGTCGCCTGCGTCGGCGGCGGCTCCAACGCGATGGGCATCTTCCACGAGTTCATCCCGGACGCCGGTGTGCGCCTGATCGGCTGCGAGGCGGCCGGCGAGGGCGCCGAGACCCCCCGGCACGCCGCCACCCTCACCAAGGGCGACCCCGGTGTGCTGCACGGCTCGCGCACCTACGTCCTGCAGGACGAGGACGGGCAGACCATCGAGTCGCACTCCATCTCGGCCGGCCTCGACTACCCGGGCGTCGGCCCGGAACACGCCTGGCTGAAGGACACCGGCCGGGCCGAGTACCGCCCGGTCACCGACGACGCCGCCATGCAGGCGCTGCGGCTGCTGTCCCGCACCGAGGGCATCATCCCGGCCATCGAGAGCGCCCACGCGCTGGCCGGCGCCCTGGAGCTGGGCCGCGAGCTCGGCCCCGAGGCCACCATCCTGGTCTCGCTCTCCGGGCGTGGCGACAAGGACATGCACACCGCGGCCCAGTACTTCGGCCTGTACGACGAGGCTGCCGACGGCGCCGCCAACGGGGGTAAGTGACCATGGCTTCGAAGCTCAGTGGCATTCTGGCGGCGGCCGGGGCGGAGCACCGCGCCGCGCTGATCGGCTACCTGCCGGCCGGCTTCCCCAGCGTGGACGGCGGCGTACGCGCCGTCAACGCGCTGATCGAGGGCGGCTGCGACATCGTCGAGGTCGGCCTGCCGCACTCCGACCCGGTGCTGGACGGCCCGACCATCCAGACCGCCGACGACATCGCGCTGCGGGGCGGGGTGCGGATCAAGGACGTGCTGCACACCGTCCAGGAGGTCGCCACCGCGCACCCCGAGGCGGCGGTGCTGGTCATGACGTACTGGAACCCGGTCGACCGCTACGGCACCGCGCGCTTCGCCGCGGACCTGGCCGCCGCGGGCGGCGCGGGCTGCATCCTGCCGGACCTGCCGGTGGAGGAGTCCGAGGAGTGGCGCAAGGCGGCGGACGAGCACGGTCTGGACACCGTGTTCGTGGTCGCCCCCAGTAGCAAGGACAAGCGCCTCGCCGAGGTGACCGCGGCCGGCAGCGGCTTCGTCTACGCGGCCGCCGTGATGGGCGTGACCGGCACCCGGGCCCAGGTCGGCAACCTCGCCGAGGACCTGGTCGCCCGGACCCGGGCCACCACCGAGCTGCCGGTCTGCGTCGGCCTCGGCGTCTCGACCGCCGACCAGGCCGCCGAGGTGGCCGGCTTCGCGGACGGCGTGATCGTGGGCTCCGCGTTCGTCCAGCGCATCCTGGACGCCGACGGCGACGAGCCGACCGCGCTGGCGGCCGTGCGCGCGCTGGCCGGCGAGCTGGCCGAGGGCGTCCGCCGCCGCTGACGGCACCCGCCGACGGCATTCGTGCCCGACGGCCCGCCACCCCGCCCGGGGTGGCGGGCCGTCGGGCGTTTCCGGGGCGGTCCCGCCGGGGCCGGTCGGACCCCGAACGGGTGAACAGTGCGGGGGAGACGCATCAGGCGGGGTTGACCGGCGTTGAGTGGAGGGACGAGTGCACGAACGACGTGCCCGGCGGCTTGCGGCGGGCACGGAGCGAGCGAAGGGGTCTGCCGGTGCCTGGTCTCCAGCGAGCCGTCCTGTTGCGGGCGGCCGCGGCCGTGCTGGCGCTGAGCGCCGCCGTCGGGGCCGACACCGAGGTCGGGCAGGCGCTGGCCAGGCGGGGTGCGGAGCGGGCCGAGCGGGACGCGTCCGTCTGCGCCGGGGCGGCCCGGGCGGACGCGGTGGCCCGGGCGGACGTGGTGGCCCGGGCGGCGCGCTCGTACCCGCGGGGGCGGCCCGCCGCGGACGAGCTGGGACGGCCGCCGGAGTGCGGGCCGAACGGGCGTTAGAACGGATTCGGACACACCGTCATCAGGTGTCACTCATCCGGCTTAATTCCTGAAAATGGAGGAACCGTCCTTCATCCCTTACGGTTCATCAGGAAGTGAACGAGTTTCCCGAGGGGGGTTTCCCGATGGCCGGCTCGGCAGCGCAGCGGAGCGGCACCGCGCCCACGGTACGGCGGGTCTGGCCGGCCTGGACCGAATGGCTCGGTACGGCCGTCCGGCTGGGCCTCGCCGTGGTCTGGGGCTGGGCCGGTCTGGCCAAGATCGCCGACCCGGCCGAGGCCGCCCAGGCGGTGCGCGCCTACGAGATCCTGCCGGAGGCGCTGGTCAAGCCGGTCGGCTACGCCCTGCCGTTCCTGGAGCTGGCGCTCGCCCTGCTGCTGGTCATCGGCTTCGGTGTCCGGCTGGTCGCGGGCGTCTCCGCCCTGCTGCTGCTCGCCTTCATCGCCGGGATCGCCTCCGCCTGGGCGCGCGGCATCTCCATCGACTGCGGCTGCTTCGGCGGCGGCGGAGCGGTGGACGCCTCGCAGACCGAGTACCTGCAGGAGATCCTGCGCGACACCGGGTTCCTGCTGCTGGCCGGGTGGCTGCTCCGGCGGCCCCGGACCAGGCTCTCGGTGGACGGCTGGCTGGCGAGCTGACCGGCACATCCCACCCCCACCCCACCCGCACCCCGACCCTGGACCCAAGGCAATGAGCGAGAAGAACCGAGAAGGCAAGCGCACCGCCCGCGAGCGGATGCAGGCGGAGCGGGTGGCCGACGAGGCCCGCACCAGGAAGAAGAAGAAGCTGGTGATCGGCGGGGTGGTCCTGGCGGTGATCGCCGCCGCCGTGGTCACCGGCGTGGTCGTACAGAACGAGCGCTCCAAGCCGGAGACCCCGACCGCCGCCCCGGCCGGCACGATCGGCGACAAGAACCTGGTCATCCCGGTCGGCGCGGCCGACGCCCCGTCCGTCCTCACCGTCTACGAGGACCCGCGCTGCCCCGCCTGCGGCATCTTCGAGCGCGAGCTCGCCCCCACCATCGACCAGCTCGAGGACCAGGGCAAGATCTACACCAACGCCCACGTCGTCTCGTTCATCGACCGGGCCGTGTCGGGCAAGGGCTCCAAGTACGGCGCCAACGCGCTGGCCTGCGCCCAGGACGCCGGGCACTACCGCGACTTCCACGACGTGCTCTACCGCAACCAGCCGGAAGAGACCAACGACGCCTTCGGCAACAAGGCCACCCTGATCAACCTGGCCAAGCAGGTCAACGGCCTGGACACGCCGGCCTTCGAGGCCTGCGTCAACGAGAACAAGTTCGGCGGCTGGGTCTCCGCCGTGCAGCAGGACTTCGACAAGTCCAGCTACAAGTCCACGCCGACGGTGCTGCTCAACGGCCAGCCGATCTACCCGAAGAACGGCAACGAGGAGATCACCCCGGAGAACCTGGTGAAGTGGGTGGACGCCGCCAACCAGGGCAAGCAGCTGGGGACACCCGGATCGCACGGGCAGTCCCCGGCGCCGAGCAGTACCGCCTCGGAGGCCAACAACCCGTCGCCGAACGCCGGCTGAGGCACCCGCCCCGCTCGTCGGCCACCGTCGTCCCCTTCCCGTCCGGAGGGGGCGGCGCCTTCCGCACCCCGTTGTTCGGCATCTGTGACCCCGGGGGTGCCCGGCGCGGGCCGTCGACCCTGTAGCGTCGGAGCTGCCATGGATATCGCCTACATTCCCAGCCCGTCGCGGGGCGTCCTGTACCTCGGACCGATCCCGCTGCGCGCCTACGCCTTCTGCATCATCCTCGGTGTCGTCGTGGCCGTCTGGCTCGGCAGCAAGCGCTGGGTCGCCCGGGGCGGTGCCAAGCACACGGTCGGCGACATCGCCGTCTGGGCCGTGCCGTTCGGCCTGGTCGGCGGTCGGCTGTACCACGTGATCACCGATCACCAGCTCTACTTCGGTGACGGCAAGAACCCCTGGAACGCCTTCAAGATCTGGGAGGGCGGCCTCGGTATCTGGGGTGCCGTCGCGCTCGGCGCGGTCGGTGCCTGGATCGGCGCCCGCCGCCGGGGCGTGCCGCTGCCCGCGTACGCCGACGCCATCGCGCCCGGTATCGCGCTCGCCCAGGCGTTCGGCCGCTGGGGCAACTGGTTCAACCAGGAGCTGTACGGCCGGGAGACCACGCTGCCGTGGGGGCTGGAGATCGACAAGACCCTGCCCGGCGGCGAGGTGGTCAAGGGCATCTACCACCCGACCTTCCTGTACGAGTCGCTCTGGTGCGTGGGAGTCGCGCTGCTGGTGATCTGGGCGGACCGCCGGTTCACCCTCGGGCACGGCCGGGCCTTCGCGCTGTACGCGGCCGCGTACACGGCGGGCCGGTTCTGGACCGAGTACCTGCGGATCGACGAAGCCCACCACGTCCTGGGTCTGCGGATCAACGACTGGACCGCGATCGCGGTCTTCCTGGGCGCCGTCGCCTACCTCGTGATCGTCGGCCGGAAGCGGCCCGGCCGGGAGGACCCGGCGAGTATCGATCCGGCCGCGAACGACGCCGAGGGCGCGGGCACTCCCGCCGCCTCCGTCGCGGCCGTCGAGGACTCGAAGGCGAAGGCCGCGGCGGGCAAGCCGTCCCGGTCCTCGGACGAAAAGGTGGACGCGGCGCCCGCCGGTGCGGCCGCCGACAAGGCCGGCAAGGACGCCAAGAACCTCACCTGACCTGCGACCTCTTCTCTCTCCGGCCGCCCCCGCACCGCGTGCGCAGGGCGGCCGGAGCGCTGTTCGGACAGCCTTACTTTGCTGGAAATGCCCAGGTCGGGCGGGCTACGTTCAGGTCAGACGATCGAACGGAGGCCCGAAAAAGTGAGTGCGACCACCCTTGAGCCCGAGGCCGGGAACCACCCCCGCATCCCTGCTGCGGGGCACCACCGCGATGTGAACGGCGGCTGGCTGCGGCCCGCCGTGTTCGGCGCGATGGACGGGCTGGTCTCCAATTTCGCGCTGATGACCGGTGTGGTCGGCGGTGCGGTCTCCAGCGGCACGGTGGTGCTGACCGGCCTCGCGGGCCTGGCGGCCGGCGCCTGCTCGATGGCCGCGGGGGAGTACACCTCGGTGGCCTCGCAGCGCGAGCTGGTGCAGGCCGAGATCGAGGCCGAGCGGCTGGAGCTGCACCGCAACCCGCACGGCGAGCTGGCCGAGCTGGCACAGCTGTACGTGGCCCGCGGGGTGGAGCCGGCGCTGGCGCACGAGGTGGCGCGGCAGCTCTCCGCCGATCCGGACCAGACGCTGGAGATCCACGCCCGGGAGGAGCTGGGCATAGACCCCAACGACCTGCCCTCGCCGTGGGTGGCGGCCGGTTCCTCGTTCGTCTGCTTCGCGGTCGGCGCGCTGCTGCCGCTGCTGCCGTACCTGCTGGGCGCGACCTTGCTGCTGCCGGCGCTGCTGATCGCGGTGGTCGGCCTGTTCGCCTGCGGTGCGGTGGTGGCCCGGGTGACGGCGCGCAACTGGTGGTACAGCGGGCTGCGGCAGCTGGTGCTGGGCGGTGCGGCGGCCGGGGTGACGTATCTGCTGGGCTGGCTGATCGGCGGGCACGTCGGCTGAGGCCGGCGGGCGGCGGGTCGGCGGGCCGGAGGCGGGGGCCGGGGGCGGTGGAGGTGGTGGACGGGCCGGCGGGGGCGCGGAGGGGTGCGGGACCGGCGCGCGGTGACTGCATGGTTATGCCGTGTACTGCGTGACGTTCCGCACACGGGTCGGACGGCCCGCTTTTTTGGTCGTGGGTCGCGAGCCCGCCCTTTCGAGGGTTTCCATCGCCGGGCCGGTTTCGGGGGATCGAATCGAAGGCGCTCTAGGGGCGGTCGTGCCGACGGGGGATTTCGCCCCTGTTTCGGTCCCCGGGGGTGGGGGCACACTTGAGGGAGCGCGTGGCCGGACAGCTGTCTCCCGCCACCCGGACTACTAGCAGGTAATAGCCTCTGACCTGGGGTCATGTCCGCTATATGGACGTGATGTCCCACTCCCCGGGATCTTCGGCATCATGTAATCTGCACCAACTCGCAGAGGGCCAACGTCGTCCCTATTGCCCAAGCTCATTGCTCAAGACGACGACGGGAGAGCCGATGCTGTCTGCATCCATGCACTCCGCCAACGAGCCCCAGGCCGGCGCGGTCCGCCCGCCGTACGCGCTCGTTCCGGATGCGCGACCTGCTGCTCAGGGCCTGTACGACCCGCGGAACGAGCACGACGCCTGTGGCGTCGGCTTCGTCGCCACGCTGACCGGCATCGCCGATCACAAGATCGTCGAGCAGGCGCTGACCGTCCTGCGCAACCTGGAGCACCGCGGTGCCACCGGCGCCGAGCCGGACTCCGGTGACGGCGCGGGCATCCTCACCCAGATCCCGGACGCCTTCCTGCGCGCCAAGGTCCCCTTCGAGCTGCCCGCGGCCGGCTCCTACGCCGTCGGCATCGCCTTCCTCCCGGACGCCGACGAGGCCGACGCGGCCGCCGTCGCCCGGATCGACGCGATCGCCGCCGAGGAGGGCCTGACCGTCCTCGGCTGGCGCGACGTCCCGGTCACCCCGGACCTGCTGGGCACGACCGCCCGCAGCGTGATGCCGCGCTTCCGCCAGGTCTTCCTGTCGCACCCGGAGAAGGCCGGCATCGAGCTGGACCGGGTCGCCTTCGTCGTCCGCAAGCGCGCCGAGCGCGAAGCGGGCGTCTACTTCCCGTCGCTCTCCGCCCGCACCATCGTCTACAAGGGCATGCTGACCACCGGCCAGCTGGAGCCCTTCTTCCCCGACCTGTCGGACCGGCTCTACGCCTCCGCGCTCGGCCTGGTGCACTCGCGCTTCTCCACCAACACCTTCCCGAGCTGGCCGCTCGCCCACCCGTACCGCTTCGTCGCGCACAACGGCGAGATCAACACGGTCAAGGGCAACCGGAACTGGATGACCGCCCGCGAGTCCCAGCTCGCCACCGACCTCATCCCGGCCTCCGCCGACGGGCGGGGCCTGGAGCGGATCTTCCCGGTCTGCACCCCGGACCACTCCGACTCGGCCTCCTTCGACGAGGTCCTGGAGCTGCTCCACCTCGGCGGCCGCTCGCTGCCGCACTCGGTGCTGATGATGATCCCGGAGGCGTGGGAGAACCACGCCACCATGGACCCGGCCCGCCGCGCGTTCTACCAGTACCACTCCAACCTGATGGAGCCCTGGGACGGCCCGGCCTGCGTCACCTTCACCGACGGCACCCAGATCGGCGCCGTCCTGGACCGCAACGGCCTGCGTCCGGCCCGCTACTGGATCACCGAGGACGGCCTGGTCGTCCTCTCCTCCGAGGTCGGCGTCCTCGACATCGAGCAGGAGAAGGTCGTCAGGAAGGGCCGGCTCCAGCCCGGCAGGATGTTCCTCGTCGACACCGCGGAGCACCGCATCGTCGAGGACGAGGAGCTCAAGTCCGCGCTGGCCTCCGAGCACCCCTACGCGGAGTGGGTCGCGGCCGGCCAGATCCAGCTCGCCAAGCTCCCCGAGCGCGAGCACATCGCCCACACCCACGCCTCGGTGACGCGCCGTCAGCAGACCTTCGGCTACACCGAGGAGGAGCTGCGGGTCATCCTCGCCCCGATGGCGAAGACCGGCGGCGAGGCGCTCGGCTCGATGGGCACCGACAGCCCGATCGCCGCGCTCTCCGAGAAGCCGCGACTGCTCTTCGACTACTTCGTGCAGCTCTTCGCGCAGGTCACCAACCCGCCGCTGGACGCCATCCGCGAGGAGCTCGTCACCTCGCTGCTGAGCAACCTCGGCCCGGAGGGCAACCTGCTGGCCGCCGAGGCCGCCTCCTGTCGCTCGGTCGGCATCACCTTCCCGGTGATCGACAACGACGAGCTGGCCAAGCTCGTCCACGTCAACGCCGACGGCGACCAGCCCGGCCTCAAGGCCGTCACGCTCTCCGGCCTCTACAAGGTCGCCACCGGCGGCGAGGGACTGGCCGCCCGCCTGGCCGGGATCGCCGCCGAGGCCGACGCGGCGATCGCCGAGGGCGCCCGGATCGTCGTCCTCTCCGACCGGCACTCCGACGCCGAGCACGCCCCGATCCCCTCGCTGCTGCTCACCTCGGCGATCCACCACCACCTGATCCGCACCAAGCAGCGCACCCAGGTGTCGCTGCTGGTCGAGGCCGGCGACGTCCGCGAGGTCCACCACGTCGCCCTGCTGATCGGCTACGGCGCCGGCGCGGTCAACCCGTACCTGGCCATGGAGTCCGTCGAGGACCTGGTCGCCCAGGGGACCTTCCTGACCGGCATCGAGCCCGAGAAGGCCATCCGGAACCTGATCAAGGCGCTGGGCAAGGGCGTGCTCAAGGTCATGTCCAAGATGGGCATCTCCACCGTCGCCTCCTACCGCGGCGCGCAGGTCTTCGAGGCGATCGGCCTCTCCGAGCAGCTGGTCCGCGCCTACTTCGCCGGCACCACCACCAAGCTCGGCGGCATCGGCCTGGACGAGATCGCCAAGGAGACCGCCGCCCGGCACGCCAAGGCCTACCCGGCCTCCGGCATCCCCGCCGCGCACCGCGCGCTGGACATCGGCGGCGAGTACCAGTGGCGCCGCGAGGGCGAGCCGCACCTGTTCGACCCGGACACCGTCTTCCGGCTCCAGCACTCCACCCGCAACCGCCGGTACGACATCTTCAAGCAGTACACGGACCGGGTGAACGAGCAGTCCGAGCGTCTGATGACGCTGCGCGGCCTGTTCCGGCTGGACGCCCTCGGCCGCACCCCCGTCCCGGTCGAGGAGGTCGAGCCGGTCTCCGAGATCGTCAAGCGCTTCTCCACCGGCGCCATGTCGTACGGCTCCATCTCCCGTGAGGCGCACGAGACCCTCGCCATCGCGATGAACCGCCTCGGCGGCAAGTCCAACACCGGTGAGGGCGGCGAGGACCCGGACCGCCTGTACGACCCGGAGCGCCGCTCGGCGATCAAGCAGGTCGCCTCCGGCCGGTTCGGCGTCACCTCCGAGTACCTGGTCAACGCGGACGACATCCAGATCAAGATGGCCCAGGGCGCCAAGCCCGGCGAGGGCGGCCAGCTGCCCGGCCACAAGGTCTACCCGTGGGTCGCCAGGACCAGGCACTCCACCCCGGGCGTCGGCCTGATCTCCCCGCCGCCGCACCACGACATCTACTCCATCGAGGATCTGGCCCAGCTGATCCACGACCTCAAGAACGCCAACCCGGCGGCCCGCGTCCACGTGAAGCTGGTCTCCGAGGTCGGCGTCGGCACGGTCGCGGCGGGCGTCTCCAAGGCGCACGCGGACGTGGTGCTGGTCTCCGGCCACGACGGCGGCACCGGCGCCTCGCCGCTCACCTCGCTCAAGCACGCCGGCGGCCCCTGGGAGCTCGGCCTCGCCGAGACCCAGCAGACCCTGCTGCTCAACGGCCTGCGCGACCGCATCGTGGTGCAGACCGACGGCCAGCTGAAGACCGGCCGTGACGTGGTCATCGCCGCGCTGCTCGGCGCCGAGGAGTTCGGCTTCGCCACCGCGCCGCTGGTCGTCTCCGGCTGCATCATGATGCGCGTCTGCCACCTCGACACCTGCCCGGTCGGCGTCGCCACCCAGAACCCGGTGCTGCGCGAACGCTTCTCCGGCAAGCCCGAGTTCGTGGTCAACTTCTTCGAGTTCATCGCCGAGGAGGTCCGCGAGATCCTCGCCGGGCTGGGCTTCCGCACGATCGAGGAGGCCGTCGGCCACGCCGAGCACATCAACGCCGAGTCCGCGATCGACCACTGGAAGGCCGCCGGGCTCGACCTGGCCCCGCTCTTCCACGTCCCCGAGCTGCCCGAGGGCGCGGCCCTGCACCGCACCACCACGCAGGACCACGCGCTCGACAAGGCCCTCGACAACCAGCTGATCGTGCTCGCCCAGGACGCGCTGGAGAACGGCGACGCCGTCCGCATCCAGCTGCCGATCCGCAACGTCAACCGCACCGTCGGCACCATGCTCGGCCACGAGGTGACCAAGCGGTACCGCGGCGAGGGCCTGCCGGAGGGGACCATCGACGTCACCTTCACCGGCTCGGCCGGGCAGTCCTTCGGCGCCTTCGTGCCGAGCGGCATCACCCTGCGCCTGGAGGGCGACGCCAACGACTACGTCGGCAAGGGCCTCTCCGGCGGTGTGGTGATCGTCCGCCCGGCCCGCGACGCCGCCGCCATCGGCAACGACGCCCAGAACCACGTCATCGCCGGCAACACCATCGGCTACGGCGCCACCAGCGGCCGGATCCACCTGCGCGGCAAGGCCGGCGAGCGCTTCGCCGTCCGCAACTCCGGTGCCACCCTGGTCGTCGAGGGCGTGGGCGACCACGGCCTGGAGTACATGACCGGCGGCCGGGTCGTCATCCTCGGCGAGACCGGACGCAACCTCGCGGCGGGCATGTCCGGCGGTGTCGCCTACGTGCTGGACCTGCGCCCCGCGAACGTCAACGACGGCATGGTGGGCATCGAGGCCCCGAGCGCCGACGACCGCGACTGGCTGCGCGCGACCGTGCAGCAGCACTACGAGGAGACCGGCTCCACCGTGGCCGCCGAGCTCCTGGCCGACTGGGGCAGCGGGGTCTCCCGCTTCTCCACGATCATGCCGACCGACTACAAGGCTGTGCTCGCCGCCAAGGACGCCGCTGAGCGCGATGGACTCTCCGAGTCCGAGACCACTCGCAAGATGATGGAGGCGGCACGTGGCTGACCCCAAGGGCTTCCTGACCACCGGCAAGCAGCTGGCCGAGCGCCGGCCCGTGGACGTGCGTCTGCGGGACTGGAACGAGGTCTACGTCGAGCGCAGCCTCCTGCCGATCGTCACCAAGCAGGCCGGCCGCTGCATGGACTGCGGCATCCCGTTCTGCCACAACGGCTGCCCGCTCGGGAACCTCATCCCCGAGTGGAACGACCTCGCCTACCGGGACGACTGGTCCGGCGCCATCGAGCGCCTGCACGCGACCAACAACTTCCCGGAGTTCACCGGGCGGCTCTGCCCCGCGCCCTGTGAGTCCGCGTGCGTCCTCGGCATCAACCAGGACGCGGTGACCATCAAGAACGTCGAGGTCACCATCATCGACAAGGCCTGGGACCGGGGCGGCGTCGCCGCGCAGATCCCCGAGCGGCTCTCCGGCAAGACCGTCGCCGTGGTGGGCTCGGGCCCGGCCGGACTCGCCGCCGCCCAGCAGCTCACCCGGGCCGGGCACACCGTGGTGGTGTACGAGCGCGCCGACCGCATCGGCGGCCTGCTGCGCTACGGCATCCCCGAGTTCAAGATGGAGAAGCGCCACATCAACCGCCGCGTCGAGCAGATGCGCGCGGAGGGCACCCGGTTCCGCACCGGTGTCCACGTCGGCGAGGACATCACCGGCCAGCAGCTGCGCGAGCGCTTCGACGCCGTCGTGGTCGCGGCGGGTGCGACCACCGCCCGCGACCTGCCGGTGCCCGGGCGCGAGCTCAGGGGCATCCACCAGGCCATGGAGTACCTGCCGCTGGCCAACAAGGTGCAGGAGGGCGACTTCGTCGAGTCCCCGATCAGCGCCAAGGGCAAGCACGTCGTCGTCATCGGCGGCGGCGACACCGGCGCCGACTGCCTCGGCACCGCGCTGCGCCAGGGCGCGGCCTCCGTCACCCAGCTGGAGATCATGCCCCGGCCGGCCGACGAGCGCCCCGGCCACCAGCCCTGGCCGACCATGCCGATGACCTACAAGGTCACCTCCGCGCACGAGGAGGGCGGTGACCGGATCTACGCCGTGAACACCACCCGCTTCACCGGCGACGAGGACGGCAACGTCCAGGAGCTCCACCTCGTCGAGGTCGAGTTCAAGGACGGCCGGTTCGAGCCCGTCCCCGGCACCGAGCGGGCCATCCCGGCGCAGCTGGTCACCCTGGCCATGGGCTTCACCGGCACGGACGTCCGCAACGGCCTGGTCGAGCAGCTCGGCGTCGAGCTGGACGCCCGTGGCAACGTCGCGCGGGACGGCAAGTTCGCCACCACCGTGGACGGCGTGTACGTTTGCGGTGATGCAGGGCGCGGACAGTCGCTGATCGTCTGGGCCATCGCGGAGGGCCGCTCGGCCGCGGCCGCGGTGGACCGGTACCTCGGCGGCAAGACCCCGCTGCCCGCCCCGATCCGCCCGACCGACCGCCCCCTGGTGGTCTGACACCCCCTGAACGTCCGGCGCCGCATCGCCGGGCAACATGAGCCGCTCTCCCGTCAGCGTCGCCGGGCCAACGCGGTCCCTGGCGCCTGCCCTCTCCCCGACCAGTGGAGGGCAGGCGCCGTTCTGTGCTGCGGGCCAGGTCACCGGGGTGCGGTGGGGTTGATGATTAGCACACCGTGAGCGCCTGTGCTCACGGGCTGTTGTTTGTCGGTGCCAGGTGGCAGACTGCCGCCGACGGCCGGGGGGCTGCGCGAGGTGCGGAGGTTCACGCGATGAGCACGACTCAGGCAGGCGGGGGTGCCACGGTACGGCGCCTGCTGCTGGGATCCCAGCTGCGCCGGCTGCGCGAGGCCCGGGGTGTCAGCCGGGAGGAGGCCGGTTATTCGATCAGGGCCTCCGAGTCGAAGATCAGCCGGATGGAGCTCGGCCGGGTCGGCTTCAAGGAGCGCGACGTCGCCGACCTGCTCACCCTGTACGGCGTCGAGGCCGAGCAGGAGCGGGCCTCCGTCCTCGGGCTGGTCCGGGACGCCAACGCGACGTCCTGGTGGCACGGGTACGGCGACGTCCTGCCGGGCTGGTTCCAGACCTACGTCGGACTGGAGGAGGCCGCCGCCGAGATCCGCAGCTACGAGGTCCAGTTCGTCCACGGCCTGCTGCAGACCGCCGACTACGCGCGGGCGGTGATCGCCGTCGGCGGCCATGTCACCGAGGCCGAGGAGATCGAACGGCGGGTGGAGGTCCGGCTCAAGCGCCAGGAGGTGCTCACCGCCGAGCGGGCGCCCCGGCTGCTGGCCGTCCTGGACGAGGCCGCGCTGCGCCGCCCCTGGGGCGGATCCGGGGTGATGCGGGCGCAGATCGACCGGCTGCTGGAGCTGACCGAACTGCCGCACGTGGTGCTGCAGGTGATGCCGCTGGGCTTCGGCGGCCTGCGCGCGGAGGGCGGCGCGTTCTCGGTGCTGAGCTTCGCCGAGCCGGAGCTCTCCGACGTGGTCTACCTGGAGCAGTTCACCACCGCGCTCTATCTGGACAAGCCCGCCGAGGTGGCCGAGTACACGGACGCGATGAACGGCCTGCTGGGCGACGGCCTGTCCCCCGAGCGGACACGGGAACTTCTTCGCTCCGTACGCCAAGAACTGTAAAGCGTCAGTACGATGAGTGCCGATCAGATCTGATCGTAGGGTTTTCCCCAATCGGCACGAGAGGGATCAGATGTCGTACCTTTCCGAGTTGGCGCTGCAGTACATCGACGGCGAGTGGCGGGCCGGCAGCGGATCCTGGGACATCGTCGACGTGGATCCCTTCACCGGCGACAAGATCGCCGCCATCACCGTCGCCACCGTCGAGGAGATCGACCAGGCGTACCGGGCCGCCGAGCGGGCGCAGAAGGAGTGGGCCGCCACCAACCCCTACGCCCGCCGGCTGGTCTTCGAGCGCGCGCTGCGCATCGTCGAGGAGCGCGAGCAGGAGATCACCGAGGCCATCATGGCCGAGCTGGGCGGCACCGCGCTCAAGGCCGGGTTCGAACTCGCCCTCACCAAGGACATGCTGCGCGAGTCGATGCAGCTGTCACTGCGCGCCGAGGGCCGGCTGCTGCCCTCGCCGGTGGACGGCAAGGAGAACCGCCTCTACCGCCTCCCGGTCGGCGTGGTCGGTGTGATCAGCCCGTTCAACTTCCCGCTGTTCCTGTCGCTGAAGGCCGTCGCCCCGGCCCTGGCCCTCGGCAACGGCGTGGTGCTCAAGCCGCACCAGGAGACCCCGGTGGTCGGCGGCACCCTGATCGCCAGGATCTTCGAGGAGGCGGGCCTGCCGGCCGGCCTGCTGAACGTCGTGGTCACCGACATCGCCGAGATCGGCGACGCCTTCATCGAGCACCCCGTGCCCAAGGTGATCTCCTTCACCGGCTCCGACAAGGTGGGCCGGCACGTCGCCACCGTCGCCGCCTCGCACTTCAAGCGGACGGTACTGGAACTCGGCGGGAACAGCGCGCTGATCGTGCTGGACGACGCCGACGTCGACTACGCGGTGGACGCGGCGGTGTTCAGCCGCTTCGCCCACCAGGGCCAGGTCTGCATGGCCGCCAACCGGGTGCTGGTGGACCGCGGCATCGAGGCCGAGTTCACCGAGAAGTTCGTCCGCAAGGTCGCCTCGCTGAAGGTCGGCGACCCGAAGGACCCGGCCACCCAGATCGGCCCGCTGATCAACCCCGTCCAGGCCGACTCCCTCACCGTCCAGGTCGACCAGGCGATCGCCTCCGGCGCCACCGCGCTGCTGCGCGGCGGGACCAGCGGCAGCCTGATGGACCCGGTCGTGCTCGGTGGCCTGCCGGCCGGCGCGCCGATCCTCCAGCGCGAACTGTTCGGCCCGGTCGTGCTGGTGGTCCCGTTCGACGGGGAGGACGAGGCGGTCCGGCTCGCCAACGACACCCCGTTCGGCCTCAGCGGCGCGGTGCACACCGCGGACGTCGAGCGTGGCGTCCGGGTGGCCAAGCGGATCGAGACCGGCATGATCCACGTCAACGACGGCACCATCGCCGACGAGGCGGTCGTCCCCTTCGGCGGCGAGAAGAACTCGGGCGTGGGCCGGCTGAACGGCGAGTCGACGGTGGACGCGTTCACCACGGTGAAGTGGATCTCCGTCCAGCACGGGCGCAGCCGCTTCCCGTTCTGAGCCGCTTCCCGTTCCGAGCGGCCTTGCGTACCGGTGCGCCGGGGCGTCCAAGGGCCCGTCACCCCTCCTGGGGCGGCGGGCCGTTGCCGTTCCGGACCCGGCCGGGGCCGCCGGTGGTGTCGCGCTTCCGCTGTTCGATCTACCGTGGCGTCATGAGCTCTCTGGACTATGACCGCTTCTGTTCCGAAATCGCCGCGCAGACCGGGCTGTTGGCGGCCCGGATCGAGGGCGCCGATCTCACCGTCCCGGTCCCCTCCTGCCCCGACTGGAACGTCGGCCAGCTGCTGCGTCACCTCGGCGGGGCCCAGCGCTGGGCCGAGACGATCGTGCGGACCCGGGCCACCGCGCCCGTCCCCGACGGCGACCTCCGCGACCTCTCCGCCTACACGGACGAGGACCCGGCCGTACTCGGCCCCTGGCTCGCCGAGGGCGCCGAGCGGCTCGCCGCCACCCTGCGGGCCGCCGACCCGGGGGCGGCGTTGTGGTCGCCCGTCCCGGGCGGCGGCGCGCCCTTCTACGCGCGCCGGTTCCTGCACGAGACCGTCATCCACCGGGCCGACGCGACCCTGGCCCTCGGCGCGGAGTTCGCCGTCGACCGGGAGGTGGCCCTGGACGGTCTTGACGAGTGGATGGAGCTCGGTGCGCTGCCGGTACTCCTGGAGATCCGCCCCGGGATGCGCGAACTGCTCGGCCCCGGCCGCACCCTGGCCTTCCGGGCCACCGATCTGCCGCCCGGGCCGGCGGCCGGCTGGCTGGTGGACCTCACCGGCGACGCCCTCGCCTGGCGCCGCTCCGGGGAGCCGGCCGCCGTCACCGTGCGGGCTCCGCTGACCGACCTGCTGCTGCTGGTCTACAAGCGGCGCCCCGCCGGGGGCGGGGCCGTCGAGGTGGCCGGCGACGCGGCCCTGCTCGACTTCTGGCTGGAGCGGGTCAGCTTCGGGTGAGCGGGTACGGCGGTCAGGCCGGGTAGCGGATCAGTGCGTCGGTGGCGAGGTCGAACGCGAACGGCTCCGGGATCGGCACCCGGTCGCCGAACCTGCCGCTCCACCGCTGGTGGTAGACGCCTCCGGAGGGGGCCGAGTAGAGGACGAGCACGCCATCGCGCGGGTCGATCAGCAGATACAGCGGGATGTGCGTCAGCGGGTAGTTGCGAACCTTGCCGACCAGGTCGTTCTCCGGGTTCGGCGGCGAGACGATCTCGACGGCGATCGTGGCCAGCTCGGCCGGCACGTCGTTGCCGCCGAACTCGACCACCGAGACCGGGATGTAGGTCAGGTCCGGGTTGCGGAGCTTGCCGACGTTCGGCGACGCGAGGCCGGTGTTCTCGCTCGGCATCAGGTCGGCGGGCCGGTGTGCGTCGAACTGCTCCCGGACGATCAGCAGGTTCCGCTGATGGATCACCGATGGACCGGCCATCATGATGATCTCGTCACCGGACATCTCGATCTTCCATCCCGACGGCGGGGTCAGGCTCCGCGCGTACGCCAGGAGCTGGGTATGCCGTTCGGGGACGTGGAACTCGGTCATGCCGTCATCCTCGCACCGCCGGGCCCGCGCACGGGGTGAGCGCCGTTCCGGTGGCGGGTGAGGGCCGGGTGGCGTGGAAACCGGGCAGCCCCGGGCCGCACGGCCCGGGGCTGCCCGTCGGAACGGCTGGACTCAGAACACCGGCCGGCCGGCGCGGACCAGGCGCCAGGACTCGGTGGCGAAGTCGGCCGGGTCGATGACACCCTTGGCCTTGACCCAGGCGATCATCGCGTTGCGGATCTCGTCCGAGTTCGCCCAGATCTTCTGCGCGGCCGCGACGTGCGGGAAGTTGCCGCCGCCGTTGGCCCGGTAGTTGTTGACCGCGAGCACGAACTGGGCGGTCGGGTCGATCGGCTTGCCCTCGAAGGAGAGGTTGACGATCCGCGAGCCGATCGGCTGGGCGATGTCGATGTCGTAGCTCAGGCCGTACACCGAGTCGTAGTTGTAGTCCGGGGTGTTCTGCGCGTTGGTGAGGGTGGCCTTGTCGACCGGCGCGCCCGGGGCGAGCTGGTTGTAGTACCGGGCTGAGAACTCCAGGTAGTCCTTGAGCTGGGCGCCCGTCAGGACACGGGCCTCCAGGGTGTTCTCGTAGATGTAGAGGCCGGCCGCGTCGCGCAGCTTGACCTGGCCGGCCGGGATGACCGCGGTGCGGTTGAACGGCGCGGCCTGGGCCAGTACCGGCAGCTTGGCGTACTGGCCGCCGGCCAGCGCGGCCTTCACCACGTCGGCCTGGACCCGGCCGATCAGGTCGATGATCGGGACGTCCTTGAACGGGGCCTCGGCGATCGACAGCTCGGTCTTCGCGGTGCCGATGACCTGGTTGACGTACTCGACCACCTTCTTGTGCTGGTCGGTCATCAGGTCGACGATCTCCGGGTCCTCCGGGACGGTGTTGGAGTTCAGCACCCGGGAGGAGAGCGAGGCGACCTTCCAGGTGCCGTTGTCGAGCTCCATCTCGAAGTCGAAGCAGGTCAGCCGCTGGCCCCAGCAGAGCGGCTCGGAGAGCACGACGGTCCTGCCGGTCTCCTTGTTGACGACCAGCCGCTGCGCGATCTCCTTGTGCGCGTGGCCGACCAGCACCGCGTCGATGCCCGCGACCTGCTCGGCCAGGGCGACCGAGGCGTTCTCGGCCCAGGGCAGCTGGTCGCCGTACGAGGTCGCCTCGTCCATGCCCGAGTGGCAGGCCACCACGACGACGTCCGCGCCGGCCGCCTTCAGCTTGGGGACCCAGATCCGGGCGGTCTCCACGATGCCCGGGAAGGTCATCTTGCCGGAGACGTTCGCCTTGTCCCAGATCGCGATGCCCGGGTTGGTCAGGCCCAGGATGCCGACCTTGACGGCCGGGCCGCCGCTCAGCTTGATCTTGCGGATCACGTACGGCGGGAAGGCCGGCTTGTCGTTCTTGGCGTGCAGCGCGTTGGCGCCCAGCAGCGGGAAGTCCAGCTGCTCCTCGTAGGCGCGCAGGGTGTCGATGCCGTAGTTGAACTCGTGGTTGCCGAGCGCGGCGGCGGTGTACTCCATGGTGTTCATGGCGAGCGCCATCGGGTGCTCGGGCGCGGTGTCGGCGTCGGTGGCGATCGGGTCGACCCGGGCGTAGTAGTACGTCAGCTGGGTGCCCTGGATGGTGTCGCCGGCGTCGATCAGCAGGGTGCGGTCCCAGCCCTTCTCCTCGCGGACCTGCTTGGCCAGCGTGGAGATCTTGGCGAGGCCGACCTCGTTGTGCGCCTTGTCGGCGTAGACCGCGTCGGTGAAGTAGTCCCAGTTGAGCACCCGGCCGTGCAGGTCGGTGGTGCCCATGACGGTGAAGGCCTGCTTCTTGGGGCTCTTGCCCTTGGCGCGGGCGTCGTCCGGCCCGGCGGCCGCGGCGGCCGCGGCGGGGGAGACGGCGGCGAGGCCGGCGCTGCCGGCCAGGGCGGCGCCGGCGGCGGTGGCGGCGGACCGGGTGACGAAGTCACGGCGGTTCAGGGGCATGGACGACTCTCCCGGGTGGGACTGCGAATGGACCGTCAACTGGTGGGTGTGACGCAGCGACGCGCGTAGAAGGACGCGCGTAGAAGTGTGCCGCGCGACCTGCCGGATTGATAGCCCCCCGACGTTTCCGGCAAGTGAGATCTTGGCGACTCGTTCGTGACGCCGAGACGGGCGGGCACGGGGTGTCCCGGCCGGGACGGCGGCACCCGCCGGCCCGTGGGGAGGGCGCGGCGGGGCGATGGGGGAGTGGGGGCGGACGGGGCCGTACCGGGCGTCGGCGGTCCGGCGGCCTAGATGTAGCCCTCGCGCAGGGCGTGGGCCACGGCGTGCGCCCGGTTGCGCAGGTGGAGGCGGGTGGTCAGACCGTGCAGCACGTTCTTGACCGTGCGTTCGGAGTACGACAGCTTCGCCGCGATCTCCGCGGTGTCCCACCCCTCGGCGACCAGGCGCAGGACGTCGGACTCGCGTTCGGACAGGCCCGGCGGGGTGTAGCCGGGCAGCTTCTGGACGCTGCGCTGCAGCCGCCCCATCTGGGCGATCAGCCGGCCGAGCAGGTCGGCCGGCAGGTCGCCGTCGCCGCGCGCCGCGGCGAGCACCGCCTGGCCCAGCCGGGCGGCGGTCGCCTCGCGGCGCCAGAGGATCGCCGCGACCCCGCACTCCACGGCGTCCAGCAGCTCCCCCTCGCGCATCCGCTCGACCACCAGGACGACCCGCTGGTCGCCGCGGACCAGGCGGCGCAGGCTGGCGGTGGTGGTGGCGTCGACGGCCTCCGCGATCACCACGGTGACCGCGCCGGGAGTGCCGGCCGTCTCCTGTTCGGCCAGTTCCAGGCCGGGACACTGGCGCAGCTGGGCCTCGGCGCCGGCCCGCGAGATCGGATCGGCGGCGTGGACCGCGACACTGGTCCGGGCGCCGGTGCCGGCACCGGCGCGCGGGGGTGCGGTGTGCGCGGTGGCGTGCTGGGCGGGTGCGGGGCGCTGCGGCGGGACGACGCGTGCCGTCTCGCGCAGTGGAGCCGGTGCGAGTGGTTTGCCGGACGCGGCCGGCCCGGCGGCGGTGCGCCGGGTGGTACCGCGCGGGTCGTGTCCGGTGTGCAGGACAGTCAATCTGGCCCCCTCCTGGAGAGTCGGGCCCGCCACCGGGGTGGTCGGGCCTCCGCACTGGGGGGCGTGGCATGTATCCGACAGGTGGTGGGCCGTGCGGCGGTATGTGGCCGGGCTCGATGGTCGCCCGGTCAGGACCCCATGCTCCCCGCCCCAGGCGCCCCCCGGCCATCGTGGTGCCCCACGAGATCGGGCCGCCGCCGACCGCGGGACGGGCGCCGCGGCGGCGGCGTCGCGCCGGACGGACCGGGCCGACCGGCCCCGGTGCCGGAACGGACGGCCGCGCTCCGGGCCCCGGCGGGGGAGGGGGAGCCAACGGATCCGCCGCCGCCGACCGGGCGACGCTCACGAGCGGCCGGGATGCGACGAGAATCACACCCGTAACCGACACATTGACGAACCGTCAAGCCGCTTCCCGGCGTCTTAGCGATAAGTGCCCGATCGGTCACCCCAGGCGCGGGCCCGGGGGAAGGAACAGCAGATGAGTACCGTCAGCACGCGCGGGCGGCAGCCCGGTCGGTCCGCGCCCGCGACCCGTCAACTTGTCGAACGCCAAGCACAGTTGCAGCTGATCGCCGACCTCGCCGAACGCGCCAGGGCCGGCACCGGCAGCGTCCTGCGGCTCACCGGCGCCGCCGGCACCGGCCGCAGCGCCCTGCTCGGCGAGGCCGCCCGCCAGGAGGCCGCCCGCGGCAGCACCGTCCTGTGGGCCCGCTGCTCGGCCGACGAATCGGCCACCGCCCACGCCGCCGCCCGCCAGCTGTTCGAGACCGGCCCCCACCCCTACCGGGCGCAGACCGCCCCGGCGGCGGCCTCCCGGGGGCCGGACACCGAGGCCGCCCTCTGGTCGCTGCTGCGCCTGCACACCGCGCACAGCCCGCTGCTGCTGGCGATCGACGACATCCAGTTCGCCGACGAGCCCTCCCGGCGCTGGCTGCTCCAGGTCGGCCGGCGGATCGACCGCCTGCCCGTCCTGCTGCTGGTCACCGAACGCCGACAGCGCGGCCTCGGCGCGGTGCCCGCGCGGTTCGGCCACGGCCTGTCCCCCGAACTGGCCGAGACCTGCCGGCTCGAACCGCTCGGCACACCCGCCGCCGTCCGGCTGGCCGGCCACCGGCTCGGGCCCGCCGCACCCCCCGGACTCGCCGCCGACTGCGTCCGCGCCACCGGCGGCAACCCCCTGCTGCTCGGCGCCCTGCTCGACGACCTCGGCGAGCACCCCGGCGGACCCGGCCTCCCGGCGCTGCCCGCCAGCTGCGCCGGACTGCCCGGCGGAGCCTTCCCCGAGGCCGTCGAAGAGTGGCTGCGCGGCGGCGGCGACCGGGCCGTCACCGCCGCCCGGGCCCTCGCCCGGCTCCAGGAACACCCCGCCGCCCAGGCCCCGCGGCAACCGGCGACCGGCCACTGCGACCCCGCGTCGATGCTCGCCGAACTCGCCGGCACCGACCCCGAGCAGATCACCGGCTGGCTGGCCGAACTCACCGCCCAGGGACTGCTGGACACCCCCGGGCCCGGCCACTGGCCCCGGTTCGCGCACCCGCTCCTCGCCCACGCCGTCCTCGCCGGCAGCGGCCCCGACCACCGCGCCACGGTCCACCTCGCCGCCGCCGACTTCCTCCACCGCAACGGCGAACCCGACGAACTCGTCGCCGGGCACCTGCTGTTCACCCCGGCCCCGGCCCCCCGCTGGGCCGTCGACGCCCTGCGCCGCGCCGCCCGCTCGGCCGCGCGGGCCGACCGCCCCGCCGAGGCCGTCGCCCTGCTGCGCCGCGTCCTCGCCGAGCCGCTGGGCGAGCGCCGGCGCGGCCTCGTCCTCACCGAACTCGGCCGGCTGGAAGTCACCCTGGGCCGGGCCGAGCGCACCGCGGGCGTGCGGCACCTCGCCGAGGCCGTCCACCTCCAGCAGTCCGACGAGGGGGTCTTCCACACCGCCAACACGCTCGGGGCCGCGCTGGCCGCCCGCGGCGACACCCCCGCCGCGCTGGAGGTGATGGAGGAGCTGGCCGAGCGCTTCGCGGGCCACGAGGACCTGGTCCACGCCGTCCAGGGCGCCGCCGCGCTGATCGCCGCGCACGACGGCCAGAGCTGGCTCCAGGTGGTCGAGGGCCTGCGCCGGATCGCCGTCCGCTCCCCGCACCGCCTCGCCCCGCCCGCGTACGCGCTGCTCACCGAGTTCGACTCGACCAGCGGCGTGCTCTCCGCCGCCGAGGTGGCCGAGCGCGTCCGGGAGCTGGCCGACTGCCGGCTCGACCCGCTCGGCCGCTCGTACGTCCTGGTCTCCGCCGCCACCCTGGCCCAGTGGGCGGACCTGCTCCCCGAGGCGGAACGGCTGGTGGAGCGCGGCATGGCCGCCTACCCGTCGTCCTCCCTGGAGCCCGGCTACCAGTGCCTGCTGAGCGTCCACGCCGAACTGCTGGTGATGCGCGGCGAATACCAGGCCCTGCTGGACGAGTTCGCGCTCACCGCCCCCGTCCCACCGGCGGGGCAGGGCGGCGGGGGCGGTCACCCGGGCGGCAACGCGGGTGGCCGCGCGGGTGGTCTCGCGGACGGCGAGCCGTCCTGGTGGCACGGCGACCCGGCGGACACCGGGCCGGCCCCCGTCCGCTGCGCCGGGCTGTTCGGCAAGGAGAACGCCCACCTGGTCGCGCAGGCCGTCATCGCCCTCACCGAGACCGGGCGGCTCTGGCAGGCCCACGGGCTCGCCCGCGCCGCCGGCGAGGACCGGGTGTGCGGCTCCTGGGAGTGGAACGAGTTCCTGTACGCCCGCGGCCTGCTCCACCTCGCCTCCGGGGCCCCGGCCGACGCGCTCGCCGACCTCCTGGAGTGCGGGCGCCGACAGGACGAGCGGCAGGTCTGGAGCCCGATCGTCACCCCCTGGCGCTCCGCCGCCGCCGACTGCCACACGCTGCTCGGCGAGCCCGGCCCGGCCGTCGCCCTCGCCGAGGAGGAGCTGCGGCTCGCCCGGGTCTGGGGCACCCCGCGCACCGTCGGCCGGGCCCTGCGCGCCCTCGCCGCCGCCACCGGCGGCCGGCACGGGCTGGACCTCGCCGCCGAGTCGGTCGGACTCCTGCGCGGCGCCGAGGTGGAGACCGAGCTGATCCCCGCGCTGATCACCCACGGGCGGCTGCTCGGCGAGAGCGGCCGGCGCGGCGCCGCCCGCCGGACCCTCCGGGAGGCCGCCGGCCGGGCCGAACGGCTCGGCGCCCAGCGGCTGCGAGGGGTCGCGCTGGAGTTCCTGCGGGCCTCCGGCGCCCGGATCGCCCGGGGCGGGCAGGCCGGCACGGAGGCGCTCACCGACAGCGAGCTGCGGATCTGCCGACTGGCCGCGGCCGGGCACTCCAACGCGGAGATCGCCGGGATCCTGCATGTGGCGGTGCGCACGGTGGAGACGCATCTGACGAACAGCTTCCGCAAGCTGGGGGTGCGGCGGCGGGCCGAACTGGCCGGGGCCCTGGAGGGGTGAGCGGGCCGGGCGGGCGGCGGGCCCGGTGGTCGGCAGCCGGGGCCGACGGGCTCAGAGGAAGCCGTGGTGGGCCAGCTCGATGCTCTCGGTCGCGACCCCGGAGCGCCCCGGCTCGAAGGACGGGCCCGTCCAGCGGACCAGCACCGCCTCGCGCAGCGCCCACGTCGCCAGTACCGGCCCGGTGGCCAGGGCCGGCGTCAGCGCGGTGATCTGCGCCATTCCCCTGGTCACCCTGGTCGACAGGGTGGCCAGGAACCTCGCCACCTTGGCCGTGTCCGGCGTCAGCCCGCGCGACAGCGTCACATTCGGGTACGTGATCCGGGCCGGCTGCTGCCAGACGAAGGAGTCGTTGCCGTCCTCCTGACGCTGCTCGACCTCCACCTGGGCGCCGAGGCCACTGCAGGTGGAGAAGTCGCCCAGATCGATGCCGCCGATCTGCAGCTGGAAATGGACGGCGGTACCGGAGTGGGGGAGGGTCACGGGCGGGCTCTCTCGGAGACAGGGGCGTGCGTCTTCGTCAGCGGCCGCGGCCCGCGCGCTCCGGGCCGAGCCGCTGCCGGGCAACAGCCTCCCCGCTGCCCCCCGCCCACCGCCAGGGACCTCCGGACGCCGTCGTGGGCCGTCCCCGCTGCCCGATCGGGCAACCCGGACGGCCCACGACGGGCCGGCACAGCCAGGCACCGGCCCGGCCGACGGCTCAGCCGGCCAGCCCGGACGTCATCCGCTCGATCTCGCGGTCCAGCTCCGCCCCCGGGTCGGGAGCGCCCGGCGTCCAGCGCTGCCAGGTCCGGGCCCGGAGGTAGCCGTCCACCGCCACCGGCAGCCGGTACCGGACGATCCGCTCCGCCTCCGGCCCCGGCGCCGCGGCCCGCAACTGCTCCAGCAGCTCGGGGAGCTTCGCCGAGTCCGGCAGCGGCACCCCGCGCAGCGCCTCGGCCAGCGCGTCCACCTCCGCCGCCAGCGCGGGCACGGAGGACGGCGGGACGACCCGCTCCAGGGGACCGGAACCGGCCGACTCCTCGACCCCGCCCCGGCCCGCGTCCAGGCCCTCGGCACGGCGGCCCCCCGGCGTCAGCAGCGCGCCCGCGCCGTACAGCGCGACCACCACCCCCGGCCACCACGAACCGCCCAGCCCGGCGAAGTGCAGCCCCAGCCCGCCCGCACCGGCCGCGCAGCCGACCAGATTGCGGGTGGACTCCAGATACCCCAGCACCCGCCGGCCGCCCGAACCGCCACCGCTACTGGTAGCCACGGATCTCCTCGAACGCCCCGTCCAGCGAACCCGTGCCGTCGAACAGCTTGCCGCCGGTCTGATCCGCGATCCCCTGCAACTGGCTCTTCGCCGCGTCCCCGAACAGGATCGGGAACACCGGCACCGCCTTCTGCGCCGAGGACAGCTCCTGATGGAACTTCCTGAAGTCGCCGTCCGTGGCGCCCTCGTTGCTCTCCCCGTCCGTCATCAGCACGATCGACGTGAACCGGTCGTCCGCGGCCGCCGCCTGCTGCCGCTCGATCACCCGGTACGCCTCCTCCAGCGAGCTGTAGACCGCCGTCCCGCCGTCCGCCGACAGCGCCTGCACATCCGCGTTGATCGCCGCCAGCTCGGCCTGCGGGCCCGGCTGGGTACCCGTCGCCGGCACCGCGTGCGTCTTCGCGTACTTCACCCTGGACGCGAACGAGATCAGCGTGACCTCCTCCCGGTCCCGGAACCGCCGCACCGACCGGGTGTCGTCCGCCCCCGTCAGCCGCCCCAGCGCCGCCTTCAGCGCGGCCAGCCGGTCACCCGCCATCGAACCCGAGGTGTCCAGCACGTACACCGTCCGGGACGGGCGGCGCAGCTCGTTCTGGTACGAGGCCAACAGCCCGTCCGCGACCACCTTGCTGCCCGGGAACGGCAGTTCACGCCGCCGGTCCGAGGGCAGCGACGACGCCGCCGCCGCACCCGGCGTCACCGGACGGCGCAGCGTCAGCTCCGAGATCCGGCGCTGCACGTCCTCCTTCAGCAGATACGAGGTGAGCCGCTTGAACGAATCCCGCTCACTCTGCGCGGCCGAACCCAGCAACGACAGCGGATAGTCCGCCGACACCACCCCGTCCAGCGGCCGCACCACCGTCAACTGCTGCTCCGGGGCGAGCGACTTGTTCAACGACAGCAGCACCGACTCGTAGTTGACCAGCGCCCCGACCCGGCCCGGCTCCGCCCGGCCGTACGCCTGCGCCAGCCAGCCCGAGGACCCGGAGGTGAGCTTCTGCCCGGTGAAGAACTGCTTCAGCGACGGCGTCGCCTTCCGCACATCCGCCTCGGTGAGCGCGGAGTCGGCGCCCGAGAACGCCGACGCCACCGCCACCAGCGCCGAGAAACCCGAGTTCGAACGGGACGGATCGGCCATCCCGTACGACAACTTGCCCGCCGAGGCCGCGTCCCCGAGCTGCGCCCAGGTGACCTTCGAACCGTCGCCCCAGCCCAACTCGCCCAGCACCGAGGCGCGCACGCCCACCGCCACCGGCGAGGCCATCACCGGGGTCTCGGAGAGCAGCTTGGACCTCCCGCCGTCGTCGAGCCGCAGATAGTGGTTGGACGGGAACCAGACCGCGTCGTACTTGCCGTCCGCCCGGCCGGAGGAGACGGTGTCCGCACCGTCCAGCGAACCGGTCCAGGAGAACTGGACGGTCACCCCGGTGGCCTTCCGCGCCTCCTCCAGCACCGGTGCCATGTCCTGGAGTTCACTGCCGGCCAGGATCCGCAGCACCCCCGCCTTCGCGGTCGGCGCGGGCGGGTCGCTCGGCCGGGGGCTCGGCGGGCCGTCCCCGCCGGACGTGCACGCCGTCACCAGCAGCAGCGTCAGCCCCGCCGCGAGCAGTTGCCCGGAACCCTTCCAACCCCTGTGCTTCATCAGGCTCTTCACCCTCACTTCCCCTTGGCCGCGTCGGTCAGCATGGTCAGCACCTCGGACGACGGCACCGGGGCCTGCTTCAGCTTCGCCGCCGCGAGATCGGGGGCGAAGGTCGGGTTCGTCCTGCCCTTCACCGCCGTGGCGAACGCGGCCGGGTCGGCCTGCGGACGGAAGCCGTACCGGGCCTCCAGCTCACGCAGCCGGGCGTTGTCGCGCAGCAGGTTGGCCAGCTTCCGCCCGCCCTCGGTGCGCCCGACGATGGTGTGGTCGGAGGAGACGGTGGTGTCCGGGTACAGCACCACCATGTCGCCCGTCGGCGTCTCCTTCACGGCCAGCTCGGCCGCCTGGGACTCGTAGGCGAGCACCAGCGGGTTGCCGAAGCCGGAGACGAAGTCCTTGAACGGCTCGTCACTGCTGCTCTTCTGGTCGCCCTGCATGGTGGTCACCGTGCGCAGCACGTCCTTGGTGGCGGCCACCCCGGCCGGGTCCGACACCACCTGGTGGTTGTTCTGAAGGTAGGAGAGGACCGCGAGGTACAGCGCCCCCGAGGAGGACGAGGCGGGGTCGGTGGTGGTCAGGTAGACGGAGCCGGAGAGCTCCGGATGCGCGTCCGCCCCCTTCAGCTCCTGCCACTTGCGCCCGGCCTTGACCGCGTCGAGATAGGCGTCCATCTTGAACGTCCACACCCTGGTGGCCGGGTCCACGCTGGCCAGCCCGTTCTGCGCCAGGACCTCCGCCACCGGCCCGTGGGCCAGGATCACCAGGGGTGAGTAGAACGGGCGCACCGGCGCGTCCTTGATCGTCAGCTGGTTCCGGAGTGCCTCGGCCGCCGAGATGCTGGCCGGGAAGGCGAAGTCCATCGTGTTGAGCTTGACCTCTCCCATCAGCCATGAACCGGTGGTCTCGGTGTTCACCTTGAGGCCCTGCTTGGCCAACTCGGCGATCACGTCGGGATCCTGGAAGAAGGCACGCTTCTCCGACCCGATCACGCCGGTGACCGTGACGGCCCCGTCGGCCGGGTCGGAGTCGGACGGCTTCAGCAGCGCATACGCCACCCCGCCGAGCAGCAGCAGTGCCGCGAGCACCCCGAATGCACGCTTCATACCGAACGTTTCCCCCTCGTCCGATCCGTCGCCCGGGTGTCCACCCGGGTGACGAGCGTCCCGCCGGGCCGCGAGCGGCGGCCGAAGTCACGATGAACCGGAGGTGAACACCCCTTCACGGAATCGCATCGACGGAGGGTTCGCCGGCCGTGACGCCACCCCGGGTCGCACACCGGTCCGAGGATGTGTCAGATTGTTCAACTCACCTTCCGGCAAAGGTCATCCCGCTGACCGGGCGAACGTCGTTGTTACGCGCGGGTAATGCCTACCCTCAGCAGTATGCGCCGAGCAAAAATCGTCTGTACTCTCGGGCCCGCCACCGACTCGTACGACCAGATCAAGTCCCTGGTCGACGCCGGGATGGACATCGCCCGATTCAATCTGAGCCACGGCTCCCACGCTGAGCACGAGGAGCGGTACCACCGGGTCCGCAAGGCCGCCGACGAGACGGGCCGCAGTGTCGGCGTGCTCGTCGACCTTCAAGGCCCGAAGATCCGGCTCGACACCTTCGCGGACGGGCCCGTACTTCTCGAACGCGGCGACGAGTTCACCATCTCCACCGACAACGGCGTCGTGGGGGACAAGGACATCTGCGGCACCACCTATCCGGGCCTCGCCGCGGACGTGTCGCGCGGTGAGCGGATCCTCGTCGACGACGGCCGGGTCACCCTGGAGGTCACCCACGTCGACGGGCCGCGCGTCCACTGCATCGTCATCGAGGGCGGCCTGGTCTCCGACCACAAGGGCCTCAACCTCCCCGGCGTCGCCGTCTCCGTACCCGCGCTCAGCGACAAGGACGTCGCCGACCTGCGCTGGGGCCTGCGGGCCGGTGCCGACCTGATCGCGCTCTCCTTCGTCCGCAGCGGCCGCGACATCGAGGACGTCCACCGGGTGATGGCGGAGGAGGGGCGCTTCGTCCCGGTCATCGCCAAGGTGGAGAAACCGCAGGCGGTCGAGAACCTGGAATCCATCGTGGACGCCTTCGACGGCATCATGGTGGCCCGCGGCGACCTGGGCGTGGAGATGCCCCTCGAACAGGTCCCGATGGTTCAGAAACGCGCCGTCAAGCTGGCCCGGCGCAACGCCAAGCCGGTCATCGTCGCCACCCAGATGCTCGACTCGATGATCAACACCTCCCGCCCCACCCGGGCCGAGGCCTCCGACGTCGCCAACGCCGTCCTCGACGGCACCGACGCGGTGATGCTCTCGGGTGAGACCTCGGTCGGCAAGTTCCCGGTCGAGACGGTCAAGACCATGGGCCGGATCATCGAGGCCGCCGAACAGGACGTCCTCGCCGTCGGCCTCCCCCCGCTCACCGCGGGCAGCAAGCCCCGCACCCAGGGCGGCGCGGTGGCCCGCGCGGCGGCCGAGATCGGCGACTTCCTGGGCGCCAAGTACCTCGTCGCCTTCACCCAGTCCGGCGACACCGCCCGCCGTCTCACCCGCTACCGCTCGCCCATTCCCGTCCTCGCCTTCACCTACGAACCCGCCGTCCGCAGCCAACTCGCCCTCACCTGGGGCGTGGAGACCTTCCTCGGCCCGTTCGCCCCCACCACCGACGAGATGGTCGAGCAGGTCGACGCGGCCCTCCTCTCCCTGGGCCGCTGCCAGAAGGGCGACATCGTCGTCATCACGGCCGGCTCCCCGCCCGGCCTCACCGGCTCCACCAACCTCGTCCGCGTCCACCACGTGGGGACGCTGGACACCTGACCGCCCCTGACGCCGGCGCGGCCTCCCTCCCCCGGGGGCGGGGCCGCGCCCCCGTCAGTACTTGGGCCCGATGCGGGCGTCCATGAGGGCGACGCAGGGCTTGCGGGCGACGGAGACGTTGACGGCGCCACCGGGACGGGCGACGGCCTTCCACCGCACGCCGACGGCGTCGAGGGTGTCGGTGAAGAGGCGGATGATGTCGGTCGAGGTGTTGGTGAAGAAGTAGCGCGGGTACTCGTACCGCCTCGGGACGCCACCGACGGTGCGGGTGGTCCAGTTGGTGATGCGGCAGCCGTCGGAGTGGATCAGGCCGCGCAGGAACTCCCATGGGTGGGCGTCGATGATGGCCTGCTGCCAGGGTTCCAGGGCGATCCGGCGCAGGTGCTTCGGGCCGGGGCCGTGCTGGGGGAAGAGGCAGGGCCAGTGCTTGCTGGTACTGACGACACTGGTGTAACCGGTGGCGCGGACGCGCCGGACCTTGTTGTGTGGCATGACGGCGGCGATGGCCCGTGCGCACTCGTCGATGAGTCCGGGCCAGGCGTCGCCGCAGGCTATGCGGAGGGCGTGGACTCCGCGGCGGCCCTCGCTGATGCAGCCGTCGCCGAGGTAGAGGCCTAGCAGGTAGGCGTAGTCGGCGCGGGGACATGACGGGTCCAGCTTGTGGTGGCGGAGCGGACACTCGGCGGTCATCCGTGGGCTCGGCGTCGTACCGGCCGTCCACGCGCGGATCGCGAAGCGTGAGATGCCGGTTGCGCGGCTCACCTGGCTGAAGGTCAGCCCGGATGCGTGGAGCTGGACGGCTCGCTGCCGTGTGGCCATGTCGTACATGCGGTCGAGCCTGCGCCCCGTGGGCGGAGAGCGCTGAAGAACGCTCACGAGCTCATTCGAAGTGGTGAAGATCGCCAACCGTAGGGCCGACCTCTGTCACCTTCGAACCGAAGGAAAGTACCCCGGGTGGGATTCGAACCCACGCTGTCGGCGGTTTGAGCGCCGTGCCTCTCACCTCTGGGCTACCGGGGCATCCGCAGATTCGAAGGTTGCCCCCGACCCTGCTTGAGTTCAAACATACCGTGTCTAGGTACCCTCGTGCATGCAGTACCCCGCCGGAACGAGGAGCCCCGTGAGCACCGCCGACGAGCAGCCCGAGCCGCTTGAGACCGAAATGCCCCAGATCACCCGAATTGTGATCGCCGAGGACGAGGCGCTGATCCGCCTCGACCTGAAGGAGATGCTCGAAGAGGAGGGGTACACCGTCGTCGGCGAGGCCGGTGACGGCGAGACGGCGTTCCGGCTGGTCGAGGAGCTCCGCCCGGATCTGGCGATCCTGGACGTGAAGATGCCCGTGCTGGACGGCCTCTCGGCGGCCGAGCGGATCCACGAGGCGCACCTGGCGCCGGTCCTCATGCTGACGGCGTTCTCGCAGCGGGAGCTGGTGGACCGGGCGCGGGACGCGGGCGCGATGGCGTACATCGTGAAGCCGTTCAGCAAGAGCGACCTGGTGCCCGCGATCGAGATGGCCGTCTCCCGGTACACCGAGATGCGGACGCTGGAGGAGGAGATCGCGGATCTCACCCAGCGGCTGGAGACCCGGAAGCTGGTGGACCGGGCGAAGAGCGTGCTGCAGACGAAGTTCGGCCTGAACGAGCCGGCCGCGTTCCGGTGGATCCAGAAGACCTCGATGGACCGCCGGATGACGATGGCGGCGGTCGCCGAGGCCGTGATCGAGGAGGGCGAGGCCCAGGACAAGAAGAAGGCCGAGGAGGCCGGGTCCGAGGGCTGAGACAGGTCCAGGGCCCGGCAGGTACGCCTGCCGGGCCCTGGCGCGTCGTGGTGCTCAGTCCTCGCCGAGGTAGGCCTTCCGCACGGACTCGTCGTGCAGCAGGTCCGCCCCCGTGCCCTTGAGGACGATCCGGCCGGTCTCCATCACATAGCCGTGGTCGGAGAGCGAGAGCGCCGCCTGGGCGTTCTGTTCGACCAGCAGGATGGTGGTGCCGGAGGCCTTCAGCTCCACGATCGTCGCCATGATCTTCTGCATCATCAGCGGCGAGAGGCCCATCGACGGCTCGTCCAGCATCAGCAGTTTGGGCCGGGACATCAGCGCCCGCCCCATGGCGAGCATCTGCTGTTCGCCGCCGGAGAGCGTGCCCGCGGCCTGCCCGCGCCGTTCGCCGAGGATGGGGAAGAGGCCGTAGGCGCGTTCGACGTCGGCCGTGATGCCGGCGGTGTCGCTGCGCAGGAAGGCGCCGAGGAGGAGGTTCTCCTCGATGGTCATGCGGGGGAAGATGTGCCGGCCTTCGGGGGAGTGGGCGAGGCCGAGGGCGACGATCTTGTGGGCGGGGACGGCGGTGAGGTCCTGCCCGTCGAAGGTGATCGTCCCGCCGGTGGGCTTGAGCAGCCCGGACAGGGTGCGCAGGGTGGTGGTCTTGCCGGCGCCGTTGGTGCCGATCAGGGTGGTGACCTCGCCCTGGTTGACGGTGAAGCTGATGCCCTTGACGGCTTCGATCTTGCCGTAGGCGACGCGGAGGTCCTGGACGTCGAGGAGTGCGGTCACTGGTCGGTCTCCGTAGCGGCGGTGGTGCCTTCGAGCGGGGCGCCGAGGTAGGCGGTGATGACGCGTTCGTCGCTCTGGACGGTTTCGCGGTCGCCCTCGACGATCTTCTGCCCCTGGACGAGTACGGCGGTGCGGTCGCAGAGGTTGAAGATGAACCGCATGTCGTGCTCGATGACGAGGACGGAGATGCCCTGGTCGCGGATGGCGAAGACGAGTTCCTCGGCGGCCCGGGTCTCCTGCGGGTTCATGCCGGCGGTCGGCTCGTCGAGCAGCAGCAGCCCGGGGTCGGAGGCGAGGGCCCGGGCGATCTCCAGCTTCCGCTGCTCGCCGTAGGGGAGGTTGCGGGCGAGGTGTTCGGCCTTGTCGGCCAGCCCGGTGAACTCCAGCAGCTCCATGGCCCGGGCCCGGCTCTCGGCCTCGGCGCGGTGGTAGCCGGGGCCGCGCAGGATGGCGGAGAACAGGCCCTCGCGGGTCCTGGTGTGTCGGCCGACCAGGACGTTCTCCAGGACGGTCATGTTGGCGAAGAGCCGGATGTTCTGGAAGGTGCGGGCGATGCCCGCCTGGGTGACCAGGTGGGGTTTGGGCGGGAGCACGGTGCCCCGGTACGCGACCCGGCCCTCGGTGGGGACGTAGAGGCCGGTGAGGCAGTTGAAGAAGGTGGTCTTGCCGGCGCCGTTGGGGCCGATGAGGCCGATGATCTCGCCTTCGCCGACGGTGAGGGAGACGTTGTTGACGGCGGTGAGGCCGCCGAAGCGCATGGTGACGCCGGAGACCTCCAGCAGCGGCTTGGCGGGGGCGGCCGGAGTACCGGCCGCGGCGGGGGCGTCGGTGGTGGTCATCTGGCTGGTCACGCCCCTGCCTTGGTGAGTGCGACCGCGTCGCCGGACGCCTGCGCCGGGATGTCGGCCTCGTGGAACTCCAGCTGCCGCCGCCGGTTGGGGATGAGGCCCTCGGGGCGGACCCGCATCAGCACGATGAGCGCGATGCCGAAGGCGAGCAGCTGGTAGTTGGAGAGGAATTCGAGCTTCTTGGGGATGAGGAAGAGCAGGGTGGCGCCGGCCAGCGGGCCGCTGATGGTGCCCATGCCGCCGAGGATGACGGCGGCGAGCAGGAAGGCGGAGTTCGGCGGCAGGGCTTCGGCGAAGGTGTACTGGTCGGGGGTGACGGTGTAGCTGACGTGGGCCTGGACGGTGCCGGCGAGGCCGGCCAGGCAGGCGCCGAGGGCGAAGGCGAGCAGCTTGAGCCGGAAGCCGTTGATGCCCATGGCCTCGGCGGCGGTCTCGTCCTCGCGGATGGCGACCCAGGCGCGGCCGATCCGGGAGTTGCCGACCCGGGCGAAGACGAGCACGACGAAGGCGGTGACCAGCAGCATCAGCAGGTAGTAGTTGGAGAACCGGCCGAGTTCGACGCCGGCGACGGTGTGCGGCTTGCCCAGGTCGAAGCCGAAGATCTCCAGGTCGGGGATGCGCGGGATGCCGTTGGAGCCGTTGGTGACCTTGGGTCCGGTGGTGCCGTTGAGGTTGAGCATGGTGATGCGGAAGATCTCGCCGAAGCCGAGGGTGACGATGGCGAGGTAGTCGCCGCGCAGCCGCAGGGTGGGGGCGCCGATGAGGACGCCGAAGACCATGGAGACGGCGGCGCCGGTCAGCATGGCGGCCCAGAACGGGAACTGGACGTGGATCGGCGAGGCGGGGGAGCCGGAGACCAGGGCGGCGGCGTAGGCGCCGACGCCGAGGAAGGCGACGTACCCGAGGTCGAGCAGGCCGGCCAGGCCGACGACGATGTTCAGGCCGAGGGCGACGGTGGCGAAGATCAGGATGTTGGCGGCGACGGAGGTGTACTGGTCGCTGGTCTGGGTGAACGGGAAGCCGGCGGCGGCGGCGAAGGCGGCGCCGGTGGTGACCGGGCGGTGCTTGACGGTGAGCGCGCGCAGCCGGGCCAGCAGGCCGGCCTTGCCGAGCGCGGCGACCACGCCGGCGGCCAGCAGCAGGTAGCCGGTGAACAGTTCGCCGTACTCGGTGTCGATGCCGAAGGTGATCGCGAACAGGCCGACCGCGAAGGCGGCGACGATGAGCAGCACCTCGGCCCAGGAGGGGAGTTCACGGGCGGCGGGGAGCGGGCGCCGGACGGTGCCCGGGCGCAGCCAGGTGTGGGCGAGGTGGCCGAGCTGGATGAGGACGACGAGACCGGCGGCGATCAGCAGGGCGCCGGCGAGGGCGGTGAGGACGGGGGCGACCGGCTTGTCGCCGGGGACGGCGTGGGCGCCGAACCAGGCGATCGGGGCGGCGGGGACGAGCAGGAAGAGCCTGCGGTCGAGGAGGCGCAGCGGTACCCGGTCGCGCCGGTCGAGGGGGAGGGCGAGGCTGCCGGCGAGGGCGAGCAGGGAGCCGAGGGCGGCGACCCAGCCGCCGGGGTCGAGGTTGGCGAGGCCGCCGAGGTGGGCCGCGATGGCGATGACGGAGAACCAGCTGACGGCGAAGGCGCCGACGGCGGCGAGGAGGACGGCGTTGTGGCTGCGGGCGGGGGCGGCCCAGCGCAGGCCGGGGGTGCCGTGGGTGGCGAGCAGCAGGGCGAGGGTGAGCAGGCCGCCGGTGAGGGCGAGCCATTGGAGGCCGGCGGGGGAGCCGTAGTAGGTGAGGTCGCCGGGGAAGTCGGAGGTCCAGGTCCAGGACATCAGGGCGGAGGCGGCGGTGGTGGTGGCGCCGAGGCCGGTGAGGAGGGCGGCGGCGCGGGCGGGGAGCGGGATGACCGGGGTGGTCTCGGTGCCCGGGGTGGTGGTCATGGTGGTCACGCCCTGTCCGCGACGCGCTCGCCGAGCAGGCCCTGGGGTCGGACGAGCAGGACGACGATGAGGAGTACGAAGGCCCAGACGTCCTTCCAGGCGCCGCCTCCGAAGAGGTGCATGCCGGGGAGGTGCTGGATGTAGCCGGTGGCGAGGCTTTCGGCGAGGCCGAGGGCGAGGCCGCCGAGCATGGCGCCGTAGATGTTGCCGATGCCGCCGAGGACGGCGGCGGTGAAGGCCTTGAGGCCGAGGATGAAGCCCATCCGGAAGTCGACCTGGCCGCTGCGCAGTCCGTAGGCGACGGCGGCGACGGCGGCGAAGGCGGCGCCGATGGCGAAGGCCATGACGATGATCCGGTCGGTGTCGATGCCCATGAGCTTGGCGGTGTCGGGGTCCTGGCTGGTGGCCTGCATGGCGCGGCCGGAGCGGGTGCGGGTGACGAACCAGCCGAGGGCGAGCATGCAGAGCGGGGCGGCGATGATCAGGAAGATGTCGCTGCGCTGGATGGTGACGGAGCCGAGTTCGAAGGGGTCGCCGGGGATCTTGGGGAAGACCCGGGCCTTCTTGGCGTCGGGGTAGAAGGAGAAGACGAGTTGCTGGAGGACGATCGACAGGCCGATCGCGGTGATCAGCGGGGCGAGTCGGGGTGCGGTGCGCAGCGGCCGGTAGGCGAAGCGCTCGGCGGCGACGGCGGTGAGCGTGGAGACCAGGATGCCGGTGAGCAGCATCAGCGGTAGGGCCAGCCAGAGTGTGGTGCCGCCGGGGAGGGCGAGGTAGGCGGTCAGGGCGCCGAAGCCGCCGACCATGACGATCTCGCCGTGGGCGAAGTTGATGAGCTGGACGATGCCGTAGACCATCGTGTAGCCGATCGCGACGAGCCCGTAGAGGGCGCCGAGGATCAGGCCGTTGGCCAGCTGTTGCGGTAGATCGTGCACCGCTGGGCCTCCGTTGTGCGTGTCGCGTGGGTCCGCGTGGGTGGTGGGATGTGGGTGCGCGCGGGGGCACTGGTGGTGCCCCCGCGCGGGTTGTTCCTGTGTGTGGTGGGCGGCTTGACGGTTGGTCAGGCTCAGCCGTTGAAGGTGCCGGACTTCTCCACGGCCCACTTGCCGTCCTTGACGGTGTAGACGGTGAGCTGCTTGTTGGTGGTGTCGCCGAACTCGTCGAAGGAGACCTTGCCGGTGACGCCGTCGAAGGTGACCTTCTGGACGGCTTCGACGACCTTGGCGCGGGGGTTGGCGGGGAGCTTGCCGCCGTTGGCGGTCACGACGTTCTTGACGCCCTGGATGATGGCCCAGCTGCTGTCGTAGGCGTAGCCGCCGTAGGTCTCGTAGGCGTCCTTGTAGCCGGCGGCCTTGTAGTCGGCGATGAACTTGGCGGCGGTGGGGAGCTGGTCGACGGGGAGGCCGACGGCGGTGGCGTAGTCGCCCTGGCTCTTGGGGTTGAGCTTGATGAAGTCGCCGCTCTGGATGCCGTCGCCGCCCATCAGGGGGATGTTGACGCCGGCTTCCTTGAGCTGGAGGGAGAGGGGGCCGGCGGCGGGGTATTCGCCGCCGTAGTAGACGGCTTCGGCGCCGGAGCTCTTGACCTTGGTGGCGATGGCGGAGAAGTCGCGGTCGTCGGGGTTGACGTGCTCCTCGCCGACGATGGTGCCCTTGAGCTTGGTGAATTCGCCCTTGAAGGTGGCGGCGAGGCCGGCGCCGTAGGTCTTCTGGTCGTCGATGAGGAAGACCTTGGTCTTCTTGGCGTCGTTGACCAGGAACTGGGCGGCGAAGGGGCCCTGGACGGCGTCGGTGGTGGCGGTGCGGAAGTAGGACTTGAAGGGGCGGACCTTCGTGCCGGTGGCCCAGTTCTCGCCCTGGCTGAGGGCGACGCCGGTGTTGGCGGGGGAGACCTCGACCAGGTTGGCGTCGTTGAAGATCTGCTGCATCGACTGGGCGACGCTGGAGTTGAGCGGTCCGACGACGCCGACGACGCTCTTGTCGGCGACCAGCTGGGTGGCGTTCTGCTGGCCGGGGCCGGGCTTGCCGGTGTCGTCGAGGGCCTTGATCTGGAACGTGACGCCGGGGACTTCGTTCTTCTCGTTGGCCTGCTTGACGGCGAGTTCGGCGGAGTTCCTGATGCCGAGGCCGAGGGCGGAGAGGTCGCCGGTGAGCGGGGCGTCGATGCCGATGGTGACGGTGGTGGTGGCCCCGCCGGTGTTGTTGCCGTCACCGGACTTCTTATCGTCGCGGGAGCCGCAGGCGCTGAGGCTGAGAGCGCCGATCACGGCAATGCTCACGACAACTGCTGAACGATGACGCACGAGGGTCCCCTTCGGTTCAGGAAGGCGCCGCGCCTGAGTGGCGGGAGCCGGGGTGCGCGATGGGCCTGGCCCAATCCGGTGGCGCGGTGACTGGCCGTGACTCTAGATGCCTCTGGGCTACTCGGGCAGTGATGTGGCGAGGCTGTGATTCTCTTGTTATGAGCACACAGAGCAGCTGTCTCATTATGTGGTCGTTCTGGCTCGATCGACCCGGAACTGCCGGGGATCTACTCGACAGTAGCCGACTGTAAGGCCCAGAAATGCTTGTGACTACTGGCTTGTTCGATAATCGGACATGCCTGTCCGCCGCACTGGCGCCGAACTCAGGTGTCCGGATATCGGACAGTGGAGGGGCTGGAGAGGGGCTCCGAGGTGGCCGAGAGGCCCTGGAGCCGCCGAATGCTTGGATTTCCTACTTGTTACGTACTGTTACATCTTTGCAAGTGTGTGAACATGTCACCGCCCCCTTGTCTGTTCCAACGCCTGCCCAGGGCAGATGGAGGTCAAACAAGGGGGCGGACAAGGGATGTGACGATCAGTCGGAACCGGAAGCCCCGCGCTCGCGGCGAACGGCATCTTCTGCTGCGCCTGCGGCCTCCGCTGCTCCCCGAGGTGCCGTGACCGGCCGCCGCTCGACATTCCGGACGGCGCTGCGGGCCGACGCCTGCTGCCTGATGCATGGCGGCCCTCGCTCGGGTGAGCGAGGGCCGCCATGGGCTATCAGGCGGTGGAGTTGGCGTGGTGGTCGAACTCGCCGGCCTTGGCGCCCTGGAGGAACGTGGCGAACTTGGTCGGGGTGGTGCGGACGATGATGCCGTCGGTGTCGGACTCGCGGAGTTCGACCAGCCCGTTGGCGGTACGTACCTCGACGCACTCGTCGTTCGAGGCGCAGTAGCTGGACTTCTGCCAGTTGGTGTTGGACATTTCAGCCCCGGGTCGTGAGGTGTGTTGCTGGTCGGTCTGGGTCAGGTGGTGGGGCTGGCATGGTGGTCGAACTCGCCCGCCTTGGCGCCCTGGAGGAACGTGGTGAACTTGACGGGGGTGGTGCGGACGATGATGTCACCGCTGTCCGACTCGCGGAGTTCGATCAGCCCGTCGACCGTACGCACCTCGACACAGGCGTTGTTTGCGCCGCTGTAGCTGGACTTCTGCCATGCGGGGCTACCCATGTTTGCTCACTATCTCTTTCTTGATGGATTGGATGAAGTCTCGTGAGTCTTCTTCCGAGAGGGCTACGGATGCCATTCGGGCGAGGATCTCGCGGTAACTTGACAGTTGGGCGGGAGCGTCGAAGAGCTGGCAATCGAAGCTGGTGTCAATCTGCACCGTGTCCAGCTCGGGGACAGGGCCCTCGATGTAGGTGAAGTTCTCGCTGGGGCCAGGCAGCGACTCGATATCGAACGGCACAACTCGAACTGAGATGCCGGGGCTCTCGGAGTCCTGGATGAGAGCGCCGAGCTGCGCAGCGAGAACCCGTGGTCCGCTGAACTGCATGCGGAGTGCGGCCTCGTGGACGAATGCCGTGTAGGGCGTCGCGCCCGATCGGATGATGTGCTGCCTCTGAATGCGGAAGGCCATCCTGAGGTCGACATCGGAGCGCGGCAGGGGCGGGATCGCGCGGGTGAACACGGAGGTTGCGTATGCAGGGGTTTGGAGCAGCCCAGGAACGAAGGTGATCGTGTAGGTGAAGATTCTTTGGGCGTGGCCCTCAATCTCCGCCACGTCAAGCAGGTCGGTGGTCAAGCTGTGGCGGTACTCCTCCCACCAGCCCTTTCCTCGTTCCCCGATCATGTCGGCGAGTGCGTCGACCAGGGGTCCATTGGCGCACCTGCAGGCCGCGGTGATCGCGCGCAGACGCTCCACGCTGACGCCGGTCTTCCCGTTCTCCATCTGAGTCACCTGGGCAGGGGTCACACCGAGCGTGCGGGCGAGGTGGCTGCCTCCGAAGCCGGCCTGCTCTCGCATCCTCCGCAGTTCGGCGCCGAGGCGGCGCTGACGAAGGGTTGGGTTGGGGCGAAGGGCCATGGTGTCCTCTCTGCGGGTGCTGAGGCCAGTGTGCCGCGCTGCTCGCGAATGGGTCTATTTGGTGCCGGAGTGTCGCCTCGTATGGCCAGCATCCCCCCTGAGAGGGAACCTTCTCGCATCGGGCTTAAATTTAAGCGCTCGTGCGTTATGGTCTATCTCACGGTCGGTCCGACGGATCGTCAGTAACGCCTGTTTCCCGGGCAGTAGGCGCCTGCTGCCCCCGCACCGCAGAGCAGCCATGCGTGGCGTCACCAGTCCCGTTCTGGCCTGGCTCACGGCGATGTTTCCGCCGGTGAACGACGAACCCCACACCCGCACCCTCACGGAGGTTCCCCTCATGTGTGCCTTCAGCCTGCCCGAAATCCCCGACTGGTCCGCCGCCCGTGCGGAGCTGAGTGACGCGATGTCCCTCGCCGGATGGCCGGACGACGCCATCTACGACGCCGAACTCGCCCTCCATGAGCTGTACTTCAACGCCTGGAAGCACGGCGGGAGCCCCGCGCCGACCGTCGTCATCCTCCTCCTCGAAGGCCGCAGCCTGCGCGTCTGCGTCAGCGACGACAACCCCGTGCTGCCCGAGCCGCACGAACCCACCGACCCGTACGCGCAGTCCGGCCGGGGCCTGCACCTGGTCCGCGAGCTCACCCACCGCTTCGGCACCACGCCCCGCAAGAACGGTAAAATCGTATGGTTCGAGCTGGACGCGGCCGCGTGAACGCCCGCCACCGGCCCCTCGCCCCGGACGACCCCCGGATGCGCGACTACACCGACGCCCAGGTCACCGCCCTCCTCGGCGAACTCCGCGAGCGAGGCCGCCCCCACGGCATCCTCTGGGGCTCCGCCACCACCCACAACGGCACCGTCGACGGCCGCGTCCTGATCGACTTCGGCAACGCGCCCGTCAGCACGCTCCTCAACCTCCTCCACCTGCTCCGCGAAGCCGGGCGGGGCGGTGACCCGTGGGAGTCGTGATCCCCCTCGCCACCAGCTCCACCCAGCCGGCCCACGTCGAGCGCACTACCGTCCCCTACGTCACCGTCGAACACGTCCCCGACGCCACCGTCCAGCTCCGCCTCGCCGTCGACCTCGACGTGGCCGCCGGACCGGGGGAGCAGCTGGCTTTCCCGCTCACCCGCGAACAGGCCGAGGAACTGCTCCACGGCCTCGCCGCCCACCTCGGCACCCGCGTGACCGGGATCCGCCGATGACACCCGGCACCGTCAACTTCCTGATCGGCGCGGCGTTCGTGGCCCTCCTCGCCCTCGCGATCGCCACCGTCGTCCTCGGCGTCCTCGCGACCCTGCGGATGCCGCACCCCGGCGAACGGGCAGCCACCCCGCCACCGCCCCCGATCACCCGCCACGGCCGCTGGGAACTGCGCCAACTCCCCGACGGCACCGCCGAATACGCCTGGATCGCCCGCCAGGCCGGCCACTTCGGCCCCGAGACCGGCCGACCGTCCGCCCCGAGTGCGACTTCTTTGATGCGCTCGCCGCCCTGACCGCGCAGGTTCGCGGTATCAATGGGCAGAATGGCGCGCCGCGCGTCTGACGATCGTCCTCGCCGGCATCACAGGGGACCCTGCCCTGTCCTCCCTCAGCGGGTGGTCAGGGCGGGGACCCTTCTGTGTTGGTGGGTCGGACGGTGCCGAACTCGCCGGCCCGGACGGCGGCGACGAGCGATGCCTCGCGCCAGCGCGCGTTGGCGCTGGGTTGATCGCTCCCTGTTGTCAAGAGGCGGGGCGTACCCTGCATCCATGCCACCTACCCCGATCGGTGCTCTGATCAAGGAACTGCGCGCCGCGCTTGGCATGTCGCAGAACGGCCTTGTGAATCGGCTGGAAGTGATCACGGGTCAGAAGTTCAGGCGCGCGGATATCAGTCGCTGGGAGAACGGGGCGAGGACCCCGAAGAAGTGGCTACCTGCGTTGGCTACTGCCTTGCAAGTTCCTCTGACCACACTTGAGATGGCGGACGTGGACAGACGATCATTCTTGACGACGGCAGCGGCGACGGCGATAGCGCCTGGAACGGCCGCTGACCTCCTGCACCATGGCTTCGCCTCGGCGCTGCGCCGGGGGCCGAGCGTGGACGCTTGGCAGGGGCGCTTGATCACGTACGGCCGGGACTACATGTCCGCCGGGGCCGACGAGATCCAGCGCCGTCTTGCGGGGGACCTGGTAGTACTCCAGCAGCAGCTTGAACGACCTGGCATGTGGGACGTAGCAGCAAAGTTGGCCACCCTCTACGCCAAGACGTTTCCCGGCAGCGACGGGGCCCGAGCGGGCAATTGGTATCGGGTGGCTGCCACTATGGCGGATCGCTCGGACGATGTGTCTGCGCGGGTGTGGACGCGGGGCCGAGCGGCCATCGCGCTGGGTTACGAAGGTGCGTCCCTTGCAGTCGCCGACCAGCTGGCCGACCAGGCGCTGGCTCTTTCTCCCCGGCCGTCTCTCGGGCGTCTCAATGCCCTCATGGGTAAGGCTCATGCGGCAGCGATTCGGGGTGATCATCGGGGTGCGTTGGTTCTGATGGACGACGGCTGGCGCGTGTTCGAGAAGGTGGCCAGTCCGGCCAACGAGAAGTCCGACTATGCAGTACCAGAGTGGCGTATGAACGTCTTCTGCTCGCTGCTGTTGGCGCGGCTCGGCGAGGAGCGGCGGGCCCTGGAGGCCCAGGAGCAGGCAGGCAGACTACTGCCCGAGAGCCTTCCGCGCTTTCGGACGCACCTTGAGATGCATAAGGGGCTCATGCTGGCACAGGCCGGCGACCGGACGGGTGGAATCGCTTATGCGCGTTCGGCGTTGGACGCACTGCCACCTGAAAAGCACTCGCTGACACTGCGCCTTCTCATGGCGGAGGTTGAGGCCACCACCGCGTAGTTTGCCGGCTACCCCGCGTGGCTACCCCCTGTCTGACTGGTCGCCAGATGAGTCACGCTCTTGCTTCCAACAGGGAGAGGAGCGGGATACATGGCGACGCGAAGAGCGACCCGGAGCGTCACAGGAGTACCGCCTCGATCGGCCGTTGGGACGATTCCGCCGGACTGGACCCCCTTGGGTGACTACCGAGCCGCACAACGAATTGACGGCCCTGGTGAGTTCGAGAGCTTGCAACGTGCGGCCATTTTGGCGTGCTGCGGGTGCGTCAACTGCAAGAAGCGGAGGGTCCCTCCGGGGGAGGCCGGACATCCTGCGCAGCGAGAACCTCGCTGACTGCGACCGGCCCCCCTGACCACTCGCACGGCCGCGGAAGGGCCGTCCTGCCACCCGCGCGGGAGCGGTCCCGTTTCGTCACGGACACCCCGGCGAGACGGACGGGCCGCCCACAGGCCTCGCTCCGAGGTCTGTGGGCGGGAATCCGCCTCGGAGCGGGTCGCGCAGCGCACAGCCGGCTGGCAACCAGCAGCCGGAACAGTGACACCGAGAGCTGGAGGTACCCCTATGGGTCAGCAAGGCGACCGGATCTTCGCCGTCACGGCGGAGCGTGGGTTCCCGGATCCGTGGCTGAGCTTCGGCGACAGCCTGTGCAACGAGTCGGCGTTGTCCACCGAACTCAAGCGCGCCATCGGGACCGCCCGTAAGGAGGATACGGAGGGCAACCTGTTCGCCGTGGACGCGGCGTTCACCGCGAAGAAGGCGAACCTGAAGCACTCGGCGCGGCTGCTGTCGCAGGTCCTCGCCGACTACGACGTGTCGGGCGAGTGGGAGCGCCTGGACGAGAAGGCCGAGCGGCTGGACATCGAGGACGTGGCGGAGAACTGGGCGCGGGTCGTCGGCCTCCACCCGTACCCCATCGTCGTCGAGTCGCTGAAGTTCAATTGGCGCTACATGAAGGCGCACGGTGTGCGCGGGTTCTACGGGATGACGACGGGCTACGTCGCCGCCCTGACCGCCAACACCGAGCGCTGGGAGGTGGCTTGGCGCAAGGAGCGTGAGACCGGAGTCATCGACCGGTTGACCACGATCGAGTGCGACCTGGCGTCGATCGAGGCGCCGATGCACTGCGACACCTGCAAGAAGACCATCACCGCCGTCCTGTACCTGGACGAGTAGGCGTCGTGAGCACGGTGCCCCGTTCCCGGATCGTTCGGGGGCGGGGCACCGTCGTGTCCGTCTACCGGGCGAAGTGTTCCGCCACCTGGTCAACGGGGTGCGTCGTCTGCTCGCCCGAGGCCATGTCCCGGACGATCACCTCTCCGGCCTCCCGCTCCCGCTCGCCGTAGATCAGGCAGAACCGGGCGCCCTGGTCTGCGGCCCACTTCATCTGCCGGGCCAGCTTCCCGCTCGACCCCAGGTAGACACCCGTGCGCTGTCCGGTGCGGCGGATGGCGGCAGCCATGCGGAACGCGTCGTCGGCCAGGGCCTCACCGAGCACGGTCACGGCAACGTCCAGTGCGGGTGCCGGCTGCTGAGCGGCGGAGGACAGCAGTGGCAGAATCCGTTCGATACCCAGCGAGCCGCCGCACGCGGGTGTGTCGCTGCCGGACATCCGCCCGATGAGTCCGTCGTACCGGCCGCCGGAGGCGATCGAGCCGGGCATGCCGGGTGCCGTCACCTCGTAGATGACGCCCGTGTAGTAGTCCAGCCCGCGAACCAGGCTGGGCGCGAACACGATGCGTTCGGGCGGGACGGTCCCGGAGAGCAGGGAGAGCAGCCGGTCCACCTCGGCCAGTCCTTCCTGGCCGGTCGCGCTGCCCTTCAGCTCCTTCCGGATCCGGTCCGTGGCATCCGGGGCGGTGAGGTCGTCCACAAGCCCGTGAGCGGTCGTCCCGGGCACACCGCGATCGGCCACGAGCTCCCGGACCACCTCGTCGGGCGAGAGCTTGTCGAGCTTGTCCAGGGTGATCAGTACCCCGCCCCCCTGGTCGGCCGGGACCCCGTACACCTCCAGCAGCCCGGCGAGCGTCTTTCGGCTGTTCACCAGGAACCGGAACTCCGGGACGCCGAGCCGTTCCAGTGCTTCGTGCAACGCCGAGACCACCTCGGCATCCGCGAGGGGGGAGGCTGTTCCCACCACGTCCAGGTCGCACTGGACGAACTCGCGGAACCGGCCCCTGCCCGGTCGGTCGGCCCTCCATACCGGGGCCAGTGCATACCGCTTGTACGGCACCGGCAGTTGGCTGCCGTAGGCCGCCACCACCCGGGCAAGGGGGACGGTGTGGTCGTACCGCAGGGCCAGATCCGCCTCCCCGCCGGCCTCGTGTTCACCGCGGCGAAGGATCTTGAACACAAGCTTGTCGCCCTCGTCGCCGTACTTGCCCGTCAGTACTTCCAGCCGCTCGAAGGCGGGCGTCTGGAGGGGCTGGAAGCCGTACCGGCCGAACACCTCTCGGACTGTGGCGAACGCCCGTTCGCGGGCGTCGGACTCCACGGCGAGGAAGTCGCGGGTGCCGGACGGGGGGAGGAAACTGTCTTTTGCCATGGCATAGATGATTCCCCATCAGGCGCGTGCCCCGAGCGAGATCGGGCCGTATGGCCGGCGCGATTCAGATCGGTTCCCGCCGCGGTGCACGGGCCCTCGCCGCCTCGGCGAGGGCCCGCTGCGGTCAGGCCGGGCCGTGCCGTCAGAGGTCGCGCAGCATGCAGGTCAGGTGGACGGAATACCCAGTCAACGTTGCATGACGAGCCACCAACTGCCGCTGTTGGGCCAATGGCCCTGGCGGGTTTGAGTGCCGTCGGGGGTCCAGCATCCGCCCCGTCACGGTTGCGGTGGGTCTGCTCGCAAAAGCCACCCCTCACCACCGGCGAACTCAATGCCCTGGAAGGAGGCACCGACCGTCACCTGGTCGAATCCGAGTTCCCGGTGCAGGTCGAGCGAGGCGCGGTTCTTGGCGGAGATGAAGCACCATACTGCCGAATCCCGTTGCCAGATCCAATCCATGCGCCGCCGGGTCAGCAGCCTCGCTATGCCACGACGTCGCCAGTCAGGATCCACCGTGACACCGGTCAGGTAGTAGCCCGCCGGGGCACCGTCCTCAGCGTGCCCAGGCAGAAACGCCGCATTCGCGTACCCGACGGCTTCACCGGATACCTTCGCGGTGATCACCAAGCTGCGCTCACTACAAAGCGTCCGACAGATGCGGTCCGCCCATTCGCGCGCCGAACCACCGCGCGCCCGGGCCTGCAACAAGGCCAGCATCGGCACGTCGTCCCCGGTCGCCTCTGCCACCACCGCGGCCACCGGAGCGTGGCGCTCGGCCGGGTGCGGAAGGTAAACGGCGAACCGCAAATCCATCCTTGCCATGTCGCCCCTCTAGCCCCGGCTCTGTCCCGGCCCACCACGCTATCGCGGCCGGCGTGGGGCCGATGCCCGGCTAACGATGCGAGCCAAGCCACTAGATAGCGCACAGCGACTATGAAAGGAGTGGACGTGGCACGGCGGAACCCCCCCAACGGCCCCCTGTACGCCCCCCAGCTCGGTGAGATCGTTCGGGACATGGCCCACCGGGGCGTTCACAGTGTCTACATGGGCACCGAGTCCGGGGAGGTCTACTTGCGGCCGGAGCGCGGCGGGTGCGAGTGGACCACCTACCCGTGCGAGTTTCAACCAGCCTTCTTGTCGCCGAAGTTGGTGCACATTTTCGACCGCCGTCCGCGAGGAGGAGATCCCGCGCAACGTCGCCCGCAACGTCCGTATGGGCACCCTGAGGCCCCGCCGCTTCGAACCCCGCACCACCCAGGAAGCCCGCGCATTACTCGCTGCCACCCACGGCCACCGTCTGCACGCACTGTTCGAACTCGCCCTGCGCACCGGGCTCCGCAAGGGCGAACTCCTCGGCCTACGCTGGGAAGACCTCGACCTGGCAGGCGGCACCGCCAGCATCCGCCGTACCTTGCAGCGCACCAACAGTGGCGGCCTGACCGCCCTGCCCACCAAGACCCAAAGCTCTGAGCGGCGCATCGCCCTGCCTACGCCATGCCTGCGCTCACTCGAACAGCACCGCGACCAGCAGTGCCAGGAACGCGAAGCGGCGGGGACAGGCTGGAAGGACAGTGGCTACGTCTTCACACGGCCCAACGGCGCCCCCATCGAAGGGGCCACGCTCACCCGGCACTTCAACGCCCTGCTCCGCCGGGCCAGGATCCGCCAGATCCGATTGGTGAGTCGGCCCGGGGCGCGGTGCCGGGATTGCTCCCGGTCCGTTTCCCCGGACCGCTCTCCGAACCCGCCGTGCGCCTCTCAGCGCAACGGGCTCTCCACGGTTCCTGCCGTCAGGCGGGGTAGGAGGCCATGGGGACGGGATCTTGTTCCCCCGGAAGGTGTAGCGGGAGACCGTCACACCCTGGATCCGGAAGTACTCCACCCCGTCGGCCGCGATCACCCATCGCCCGGAGGCGGCGAGGTGTCGGCGGACCTGTCCCCAATTCCAGCCGTGACGCGCCCTCAGCATGTGGACCAGCCTCCACCAGGTGAAAGCGTCCAGTTTACTGAAGGTCCACTTCGCCACGGCATGTCGGAAGTAGTTGGCCCATCCGCGCATGATCTGGGCAAGCCTGACCAGCACGGACGCGAAGTCCTGCTGCGATGTCCTGTGTGTCAGGGCACGGATCTTCGCCTTCAGCGACCGGACGGGCCGGACCGCGATGAAGGTGTAGACGTACCACTTGTCCGTCCCCCTCTTGCGCTTCCACCGGATGCGGAAGCCGAGGAAGTCGAACCCGTCGCCCAGGTGGACCACTTGGGTCTTGGCCGGTGACAGCCGCAACCCGAGCGGAGCCAATGCGACGGCGACGTCTTCGCGTAGCGCTTCGACGTGCTCGCGCGAACCGTGCACCAAGATGACGAAGTCGTCCGCGTAGCGGACCAGCCGCCACGTCGGCCGCCCCTTGGAACGCCGGTAGTCGCGCTTGCCGGGGGTCGACATCGCCCCGCCCGGCTTCCACGGCCCCATCACGCGCTCGTCGAGCACGCTCAAGGCGATGTTGGCCAGCAACGGAGACAGGATGCCGCCCTGCGGCGTGCCGGTCATCGTGTCCCGGTGTTCGCCGAGTTCCGTGAGGATCCCGGCCTTCAGGAACGCCTTGACCAGCGCCAGGACGCGTTTGTCCTTCA
>NZ_JBIVRD010000048.1:0-64488 GCF_044755565.1 Kitasatospora sp. NPDC092286
CCCCTCAAACGCGCCCAACACCGCAACTGGCCACCACCCCAACCAGCCACCGTCACGATCACCAAGCGAGACACGAATTAAGTCACCGGCATTGGCCCTAGGCCGGCCGGTGCGCCCGGCCGAACTCCTCGGCGTCCCACCGGCCGCCCAGCTCCGGGGCCAGCGAGGCGAGCGCCAGGGCGGCGAAGTCCCCGGCGCCGGCGGCCCGTTCGGGCAGCGCGCCGAGCAGGGGCGCGCCCGCCGAGCGCGGCAGGTCGGCGAGGTTGCACCGGTCGGCGAGGCCGGGCGCGTCCGGCCAGGCGCCGATGACCACCCCGAGCAGGTCGAGGCCGCGGGCGGCCAGCGCCTCGGCCGAGAGGGCGACGATGTTGAGCGTGCCCAGACCGGCCGTGGCCACCAGCAGCACCGCCACCGGCAGGCCGCGGTCGCGGGTGGCCCGGGCCTGGTCGGCCAGGGTGCGGCCCTCGTCGTCGTAGCGGACCAGCAGGCCGCCCGCGCCCTCGACCAGGACGAGGTCGTGGCCCTCGGCGAGCTCCGCGACGGTGGCCGCCACCCGCTCGGGCGAGACGCGGGGCAGCCCGGCCCGGCGGGCCGCCGTGTCCGGGGCCAACGGCTCCGGGTAGCGGCCGAGTTCGCGGGTGGTCAGCCGGCCGGCCAGCCGGGCCACCTCCTCGGCGTCCCCGGGCTCGCCCGGGCCGACGCCGGTCTGCCCGGGCTTGAGCACCGCGACCCGCAGGCCCGCCTGGAGGGCGGCGGAGGCGACGGCGGCCGTGGCCACCGTCTTGCCGACCTCGGTGTTGGTGCCCGTGACGAACAGGATCCGGGCGCTCATCCGGCCACCGCCGCGGCCGTCACGGCGGCGCAGATCCGCGCCACGTCCTCGTCCCCCGTCACATAGGGCGGCATGGTGTAGATCAGGTCCCGGAAGGGGCGCAGCCAGACGCCCTCCCGCGCCGCCGCCTCGGTGGCCGCCGCCACGTCCACCGGGTGGTCCAGCTGTACGACGCCGATCGCCCCCCGCACCCGGACGTCCCGCACCCCGGGCGCGTCCGCCGCGCCCGCCAGGCCGTCCCGCAGGGCGACTTCGATCCGCTTCACCTCCAGCTGCCAGTCCTGCCCGAGCAGCAGGTCGATCGACGCGTTGGCGACGGCGGCGGCCAGCGGATTGCCCATGAACGTCGGGCCGTGCGCCAGCACCGGCATCTCGCCCCGGCTGATCCCGTCCGCGACCTCGCTCGTGCACAGGGCCGCGGCCATGGTCAGATAGCCGCCGGTCAGCGCCTTGCCCAGGCACATCACGTCCGGCGAGACGCCCGCGTGGTCGGCGGCGAACAGGGCGCCGCTGCGCCCGAACCCGGTGGCGATCTCGTCGAAGACGAGCAGCACGCCGTGGCGGTCGCAGAGTTCGCGGAGCATCCGCAGATAGGCCGGGGAGTGGAACCGCATCCCGCCGGCGCCCTGCACCACCGGTTCGACGATCACCGCGGCCAGCTCACCGGCGTGACGCTCCATCAGTTCGTCGAACCGGTCGGCGTATTCGGTGTCCAGCGGGGCGTCGAAGCCGGCCGGCGGCTGCGGCGCGAAGAGCTGGTCGGGCAGTACGCCGCCCCACAGGTGGTGCATGCCGCCCTGCGGGTCGCAGACCGACATCGGGTGGAAGGTGTCCCCGTGGTAGCCGCCGCGCCAGGTGAGCAGCCGCCGCTTCTCCGGGCGGCCGACGGACTGCCAGTACTGCAGGCACATCTTCATCGCGACCTCGACGGCCACCGACCCGGAGTCGGCCAGGAAGACGTGCCGCAGCGGCTCCGGCGTGATCTCCACCAGCCGGGCGGCCAGCCGGACGGCGGGCTCGTGGGTGAGCCCGCCGAACATCACATGGCTCATCCGGCCCAGCTGCTCGCGCACCGCCTCGTCCAGCACCGGGTGTCCGTAGCCGTGGATCGCCGCCCACCAGGACGACATCCCGTCGATCAGCTCGCGCCGGCCGCCCGCGACGGGCTCGGCGAGCCGCAGCCGGACGCCGGACGCGGACTCGACCACGTACGGGGTGGCGGTGCCTGGCATCGGCCCGTACGGGTGCCAGACGTGCGCCCGGTCGAGCGCGAGGAGGGTGTCCGCGGACAGCTGGGTCATGATGAGGGTTCCCCCGGATCGTCAGGCGTTGGGCGCGAGTTCGGTGCCGGCGCCGCGTCGGCGGACCCGGACGAGGCCGTTGCGCGGCTCGTCGTTCTGGTCCTCCTCGGCGGCGGGCTCGTCGCCGTGGCCGCCGCAGGGCCCGCAGCCGCCGCCGGTGCCGCAGGGGGAGACGGCGGCGCCGGGGGCGGTGCCGCAGGAGCCGGCCGGGGCCGTGACGTCCGCGCGGTGCCGGGGCAGGGTGGCCTCGCCGGCGCCCTCGACCTCGAAGCCCGCGTCCTTGATCATGTCGAGGTCGGCCTGCCCGGCCTGGCCCTCGCTGGTCAGGTAGTCGCCGAGGAAGATCGAGTTGGCGATGTGCAGGCCCAGCGGCTGCATCGAGCGCAGGTGCACCTCGCGCCCGCCGGCGATCCGGACCTCGACGTCCGGGCAGACGAAGCGGACCATCGCCAGGATGCGCAGGCAGCGCTGCGGGGTGAGGTTCCACTCCTTGGCCAGCGGGGTGCCCTCGAACGGGATCAGGAAGTTGACCGGCACCGAGTCCGAGCCCAGCTCGCGCAGCGCGAAGACCACGTCCACCAGGTCCGCGTCCGTCTCGCCCATGCCCGCGATCAGGCCGGAGCAGGCGGACAGGCCCGCGCCGTGCGCCTTCCGCACGGTGTCCACCCGGTCCGCGTAGGTGTGGGTGGTGGCGATGTCGCCGTAGGTGCCCTCGGAGGTGTTGAGGTTGTGGTTGTAGGCGTCGGCGCCGGCCGCCTTGAGCCGCTCGGCCTGGTTGTCGGAGAGCAGGCCCAGGCAGGCGCAGATCTCGACCGCCGGGTCGGCGCCCTTGATGGCGGCGATGGTGTCGGTGACCCGGTCGATGTCACGGTCCGTCGGGCCGCGGCCGCTGGCCACCAGGCAGACCCGCTTGGCGCCGCCGGAGACCCCGGCCCTGGCCGCGTCGGCGGCCTGGTCCGGCTTCAGCCAGGTGTACTTGAGGATCTCGGCCTTGGAGCCCAGACGCTGGGAACAGTACGAGCAGTCCTCCGGGCAGAGCCCGCTCTTCAGGTTCACCAGGTAGTTGAGCTTCACCCGGCGGCCGAACCACCGCCGGCGCACCCGGCCGGCGGCCGCGACCACGTCGAGCAGCTCGTCGTCGGTGGTGGCGAGGACGGCCAGGGCCTCTTCCCGGGTGGGGGTTTCGCCGCGCAGGCCCTTGGCGGTGAGGGTATCGAGCAGATCCATGGGCCTGATCCTGCCTGCTGGTCCGTGAGCGACGCCAGAGCAAACCCACCAGAAGATCCAGGGGAGGATGTGCGAGTTGTCACAGTGTCGCAGCTCACGGTAGTGGCGCTGGTCACGTCGGCGAGCCGCGGCCGGTGCGGCCCGTTACCCGTCGGTAGCGGACGATGATCGTCAACGACCGCCCCCGTGATCTGCGCCACCCGCGCACTGCTTAGAATCTGCGCCATGACCACGCAGGGGGAGCGCACCCCGTCATCGGGAGAGCAGGAAGAGCACGGATCCGGCACGCCGGCCGGAGCGTACCGGGGGAGAAGGATCAGTGCCCGCCGGGCCGTGGGCTGGATCGTCGTGGTCGGTGTGGTGGCGGCCGGCGGCTGGATCATCACCCGCCCGACGCCCGGCGACTTCATACCCGGCCTCGGCCCGTCCAGCAAGGACGCGAGCAAGACGCCGCGGGTGGTCGGCGCACCGCCGCCGCGCACCGTGACCGACCCCGAGGGCCTCAACGTCGACACCTACTTCCCCGCCCAGCGGCTGGTCGAGGTCGGCGCCTACAAGGGCAAGCGCTCCGGCGTCCGGCAGGGTGTCGACTGCGCCGAGGCGCTCCAGGACCGGACCCAGGACCCGCTGCGCGACAGCGGCTGCCAGGGCTATCTCACCGTCAGCTTCGTCGGCCAGGAGAAGGCGGTGCTCAGCAGCGTCACCGTGCTGCGCTTCCCCGACCAGGCCACCGCCACCAGGGCCACCGAGGCCCTGCGGGCCAAGCCGGGCGCGCTCGCCTTCATCCTGCAGGACGCCACCACCGCCCCCGCGCAGCCGGCCGGTACCGCCAAGCCCGGCTCGGAGCCCCGCGTCGAGGCCGTCGGGCACTACGTGACCGTCACCAGTTCGCGCCCCGGCGAGGGCCGCACCGCGACGGCCACCGCCTCCGGCGGCGCCACCCCGTCCGGTGCGGCGTCCACCGCCGCGGCCGGCTCGGAGCAGGCGCTGGAAGAGGCGACCCGGGCGATCTCCTACTCGGTGGGCCTGCCGTTCATCTGGATGTGACGGTGGCCGCGTCCTGGGGCCGTGATCCGGGCAGCGCCGATGAGCGGAGCCGATGAACAGGGCTGATGATCCGACAACAGCGGGGGCCCGCGCCTGTGCGCGAGCCCCCGCTTCCGTTCCGTCCTCCGGGCGTCAGCCGCCCAGCCGGTCCACGGCGGTGATCCGGACCACCGCCCGGCCCTCCTCGTCCGAGCCGTACAGGTCGACCTCGGCGCTGATGCCCCAGTCGTGGTCGTCCTCCGGGTCGTCGAAGATCTGCCGGACCCGCCAGGCGGAGTCCTCCTCCTCGATCAGCAGCATCTTCGGGCCACGCGCGTCCGGTCCGGTGCCGAGGTCGTCGTACTCCTCCCAGTACCCGTCCATGGCGTCCGCCCAGCGGTCCCCGTCCCAGCCGTTCTCGCCGTCCAGCTCGCCGAGCGCGTCGTAGTGCTCCAGCGCCGCCAGCTCCACCCGGCGGAACATCTCGTTGCGCACCAGCACCCGGAACGCCCGCGCGTTCGCCGTCACCGGCGCCGGCTTGTCGTCCAGGGTGACCTCCGCCGCCTGCGGCTCGGTCGGGTTGGCCAGCTGCTCCCACTCGTCCAGCAGGCTGGAGTCGACCTGGCGGACCAGCTCGCCGAGCCAGGCGATGACGTCCTTGAGGTCGTCCGTCTTGAGGTCGTCGGGGACGGTCTGCTCCAGCGCCTTGTACGCGCCGGCGAGGTAGCGCAGCACGATGCCCTCGGTACGGGCCAGCTCGTAGTGGCCGACGTAGTCGGTGAAGGTCATCGCCCGCTCGTACAGGTCGCGGACCACCGACTTCGGCTGGAGCTGGTGGTCGCCGATCCACGGGTGCGCCCGCCGGTACACCTCGTAGGCGTGGGTGAGCAGCTCCTCCAGCGGCTTCGGGTAGGTGATCTCCTGGAGGCGCTCCATCCGCTCCTCGTACTCGATGCCGTCGCGCTTCATCTCGCCGATGGCCTCGCCGCGCGCCTTGTTCTGCTGCGAGGCGAGGATCTGGCGCGGGTCGTCGAGGGTCGCCTCGACGACCGAGACGACGTCCATCGCGTACGAGGGCGAGGTCGGGTCGAGCAGTTCGAAGGCGGCCAGCGCGAAGGTGGAGAGCGGCTGGTTGAGCGCGAAGTTCTCCTGGAGGTCCAGGGTGAGGCGGACGATCCGGCCCTCGGCGTCCGGCTCCGGCAGCCGCTCGACCACGCCGCCCTCCAGCAGCGAGCGGTAGATGGCGATCGCGGTGCGGATGTGCCGGCGCTGGGCGGTGCGGTCCTCGTGGTTGTCGGTGAGCAGGTGGCGCATCGCCTCGAAGGCGTTGCCGGGCCGGCCGATCACCGACAGCAGCATCGCGTGGCTCACCTTGAAGCGGGAGACCAGCGGCTCGGGATCGGCGCCGATCAGCCGGTCGAAGGTCTCCTCGGTCCAGCCGACGAAGCCCTCGGGGGCCTTCTTCCGGACGACCTTGCGCTTCTTCTTGGGGTCGTCGCCCGCCTTGGCGATCGCCTTGTCGTTCTCGATCACGTGCTCCGGCGCCTGGGCGACCACCTGTCCGACGGTGTCGAACCCGGCCCGTCCGGCGCGGCCCGCGATCTGGTGGAACTCCCGGGCGCGCAGCATCCGGACCCGCACGCCGTCGTACTTGGAGAGCGCGGTGAACAGCACCGTGCGGATCGGCACGTTGACGCCCACACCGAGGGTGTCCGTTCCGCAGATCACCTTCAACAGGCCCGCCTGCGCGAGCCGTTCGACCAGCCGGCGGTACTTGGGCAGCATCCCCGCGTGGTGCACGCCGATGCCGTGGCGCACGAACCGGGACAGGTTGCGGCCGAACTTGGTGGTGAAGCGGAAGTTGCCGATGAGGGAGGCGATGGCGTCCTTCTCCGCCTTCGAGCACATGTTGATGCTCATCAGCGACTGCGCCCGGTCGACGGCCTCCTTCTGGGTGAAGTGCACGACGTAGACCGGGGCCTGACCGGTCTTCAGCAACTCCTCCAGGGTGTCGTGCAGGGTGGTGCGGCGGTACTCGTAGAACAGCGGGACGGGCCGGGTGACGGAGCGGACCACGGTGGTCGGCCGGCCGGTGCGGCGGGTCAGGTCCTCCTCGAAGCGGCGCACGTCACCGAGCGTCGCGGACATCAGCAGGAACTGCGCCTGCGGGAGTTCGAGGATCGGGATCTGCCAGGCCCAGCCGCGGTCCGGCTCGGCGTAGAAGTGGAACTCGTCCATGACCACCTGGCCGACGTCGGCCCGCCGCCCGTCGCGCAGCGCGATCTGCGCCAGCACCTCGGCCGTGCAGCAGATGATCGGCGCGGTCGGGTTCACGCTCGCGTCGCCGGTCATCATGCCGACCTGCTCGGTGCCGAAGATCTTGCACAGGTCGAAGAACTTCTCCGACACCAGCGCCTTGATCGGCGCCGTGTAGAAGGTCCGCTTGCCCTCGGCCAGCGCCGCGAAGTGCGCCCCGGCCGCGACCAGGCTCTTGCCCGACCCGGTCGGCGTCGCGAGGATCACGTTGTTCCCCGACACCAGCTCGATCAGCGCCTCCTCCTGGGCCGGGTACAGCGCGATCCCCCGCTCCTGCGCCCAGACGGCGAACGTCTCGTACAGCGCGTCGGGTGTGGCGGGCTTCGGCATCAGATCAAGGAGGGTCACCCCGCTATCTTGCCTGGTCGCCGTAGTCCCCGGCAAAGCCCGGGGCCGCTCACCGGGCGGGAACGGCGGGCGGGGCGTCCACCGGACCGAGGCCCTCGCGGCGCTCACCGGCGATCGCCCTCCGTACGGTCCGCCGGCCGACGGCGGCCAGGACCCCCCACCCGCGGACGGAACGGCCGGTCCGGCGTGTACCCCGGCGCACGTTGCCCGGCCCGTGGCGCGCGTGCCAGAGTGCCGCCATGGCTCACCGCACCGTGTCCGAACCGCACCTCGCCGCCCCCGCCGCCGTCTTCGACTGGCTCGACGAGGCGGCCGGCCTGCGCGCCGCGGCGGGCCTCACCCGCACCCTGCGCAGCCGGCCGGCCGAGGACCGGGTGCTCGACCTCGCGGGCAACGACTACCTCGGGCTGACCCGCCACCCGGCCGTCACCCGGGCCGCCGCCGACGCCGCCCTGCGCTGGGGCGGCGGCGCCACCGGCTCCCGGCTGGTCACCGGCACCACCGCCCTGCACACCGAACTCGAAACCGAGCTGGCCGAGTTCTGCGGGGCGGAGGCCGCGCTGGTGTTCTCCTCCGGCTACACCGCCAACCTCGCCGCGCTCACCGCGCTCACCGACCCCGACACCCTGATCGTCTCGGACGCCTACAACCACGCCTCGCTGATCGACGGCTGCCGACTCGCCCGCGGCGACGTCCACCGCGCCCCGCACAGCGACCCGGACGCCGTCCGCGCCGTCCTCGCCGGACGCGCCCGGCGGCGGGCCCTGGTGGTCACCGACTCCGTGTTCTCCGTGGACGGCAACGCCGCCCCGCTGCCCGAACTCTCCGCCGCCGCCCGCGCGCACGGCGCCGCGCTGCTGGTGGACGACGCACACGGGCTCGGCGTTCTCGGCCCCGGCGGCGCCGGGGCGCTGGCGGCCGCCGGCCTCGCGGGGGAGCCGGACACCGTCGCCACCGTCACCCTCTCCAAGTCGCTCGGCGCGCAGGGCGGCGCGGTGCTCGGCCCGCGCCGGGTGATCCGCCATCTCACCGAGACGGCCCGCACCTTCATCTTCGACACCGGCCTCGCCCCGGCCGCCGCCGGCGCCGCCCTCGGCGCGCTGCGCCTGCTGCGCGCCGAACCGCACCGGGCCGACCGCGCCCGCGAGGTCGCCCGCACGCTCGCCACCCGGCTCGCCGCCGCGGGCCTGCACGCCTCCACCCCGGACGCCGCCGTCGTGTCGGTCCGCGCCCCCGGCCCCGAGGCCGCCGTCACCTGGGCCGCCGACTGCCGCCGGGCCGGGCTCGCCGTCGGGTGCTTCCGCCCGCCCTCCGTCCCGGACGGCGTCTCCCGGCTGCGCCTCACCGCGCGGGGCGATCTGACGGACGCCCAGATCGCCGACGCGGTGCGGATCGTCGCGGCCACCGCACCCACCCAGTAGCCCGGCGCCCGCCGGCCCGGTCAGACCCCGGCCAGCTCCAGCAGGAACGCCGTCCCCGCGTCGCGCCGGCCCGCCGCCGCCCGCGGAGCGGCGATGAGCACGGCGGTGGCGCGGCACCAGGCGAGCACCCGCTCCGGGTCGGAGCCGGGGACGAGGGCGGTCAGGCCGGTGATCCGTTCCTCCAGGGCGGGCCGGTCGGTGACACCGTCGATCACCCAGTCCACCAGGTCGAAGTCCGGATCCCCGAGGGACGGCCGCGGGTCGATCGCCACCGGGCCGGCCGGGCCGTCCAGGACGTTGCCCGGGTGCAGATCGCCGTGGACCAGCGCGAGCGGACCGCCCGCCGCCAGGTCCAGCGCGGACGCCCGCGCCCGGGCCGGCACCGCGCCCGGGGCCCGCCGCCCGGTGAGGTCGAACAGGAAGTCCACCCGCCCGGCCAACGGCGACAGCACCGACCCGCCCGCCGGTCCCGCCACGGGAACCGACCGCAGCGCGGCCAGCAGCGGCGCGACCTCCGCCGGCCGCCAGGTGCGCTCCCGCAGCGTCGAACCCGGCCTGACGTCCGCCAGCAGCAGCGCGCTCGACGCCGCGTCGTACTCCAGCAGCCGCACCACCGAGGGCAGCCCCGCCCACGCCCGCAGCGCGGCGGCCTCCTGCGCGGCCACCGAGGGGTCGGGGGTGAGCTTCAGCCAGACGGTGTCCCCGGCCGCCCGCGCGCAGCGGAAGACCCGGGCCGTCCCGCCCCCGTCGGCCGCCCGGACCGTCAGGCCCCAGCGCCGGGCCAGCCCGTCCACCAGCGCCGGCAGCGCCTCGCACCACGCCTCGGCGGACGGCCCGAACCGGACCGCCAGCCGGGCCCGCACCCCGTCCGGGACCACGGACAACCGCTCCGCGCTCACGGGCGCCCCGCCACCAGCAGCGTCTCCGCGCCGACCGGGCGGTAGCCGGCCGTCTGGAACGCCCGGACGCTCGCCGCGTTGCCGGGCGCCTGCTGTGCCCAGATCCACTCGCCCTCCGGCAGCAGGTGCCGGGCGCTCAGCGCCAGCGCCCGCCCGAGACCCCGGCCGCGCGCCCGCGGCCCGACCTCGATCGCGCCCTCCCACCGCCCGGCCACCCCGCGCCCCAGGACCAGCACCCCGCCGTCCACCGTGAACACCCGCACGTCCTCCCGGTAGCGCAGGGCGCGCACCACCCTGGGGTGCTCCCGGTCCGTGACCGGCTCCAGCGGCAGCGGCGGCACACCGGGCAGCCGGCCCGCCACCGTCAGCAGGTCGATGCTGCCCGCCACCCGGCCGGTGCGCTCGGTGAACGCCGTCAGAAAGGGCGGACAGAGCGGGGCGGCCAGCGGATCGCCCGGCACGGCGGCGAGCACGCCCCGCACCCAGGCCGGGTCCTCGTCGGTGAACACCACCGCATGGGCGGAGAACGACAGCACCCCGGCCTCGCGCGGCGACGGCTGCGGCACCACCGTCACCCCGCCGTCCGGCGGCGGGAACGCCCCCTTCGCCGCGTCGGCCAGGATCTCCCGCAGCCCGCGCCCGCCCATTCCCGCACCCCTCCGCCACCACCGGCCCCCGAAGGGCGTCAGCCTACGTGATCACCGCCGGGCCGGCGCCGGGCTCACCGCTTCCTGGCCCGGCTCGGCTGCACCCGGGGCGGCTCCCCGGCCGCCTTGGGGTGGTCCGGCGGATACGGCAGCTCGCCGAGGCCGTCGTCCCGCAGCTGCCGCTCGTACAGCTCCAGCAGCGCGTCCAGCCGGTACGCCTCGCCGTCCATCCCGGCCTGCGGATCGCCGACCTCGGCGAACCGGGCGGGCACCGTCCGCAGGTCGAAGTCCTCCGGTACGGCGTCGTCCAGCTCCTCCCAGCGCAACGGCGTGGAGGCCGTCGCACGCGGCCGGGCGCGCAGCGAGTACGCGGACGCGATGGTCCGGTCCCGGGCCATCTGGTTGTAGTCCACGAAGATCCGCTCGCCGCGCTCCTCCTTCCACCACGCGGTGGTCACCCGCCCCGGCATCCGCTGCTCCAGCATCCGGCCGAGCGCGATCACCGCGTGCCGGCCGTCGGTGAACGTCCACCGCGGCTCCAGCGGCACGTACACGTGCAGGCCGCGGCCGCCGGACGTCTTCGGCCAGCCGCGCAGCCCGTACTCCTCCAGCAGCGCGCGCAGCTCGTGCGCGGCCCGGACGGCGTCGCGGAAGTCGGTGCCGGGCTGCGGGTCGAGGTCGATCCGCAGCTCGTCCGGGTGGTCGGTGTCGGAGCGCCGCACCGGCCAGGGGTGGAAGGTGAGACAGCCCAGGTTGGCCGCCCAGAGGACGGCGGCCGGCTCGGTCGGGCAGATCTCGTCGGCCGACCGCCCGCTCGGGAAGCTGATCCGGGCCGTCGGCAGCCACTCGGGCAGGCTCTTGGGCGCGCGCTTCTGGTAGAAGAACTCGCCCTCCACACCGTCCGGGAACCGCTGCAGCGTGGTCGGCCGGTCGCGCAGCCCGCGCAGCACGCCGTCGGCGACCGCCAGGTAGTACTCCGCGACGTCCAGCTTGGTGAACCCGCGCTCCGGGTAGTACACCTTGTCCGGGTTCGACAGCCGGACGCTGCGCCCGGCGACATCCAGTTCCACGGCTGAGCCCATGCCTCTCACGCTAGGCGGGGTCCGCCCGACGCGCGCCCGGTGGCCGTGCGCGCGAGGATCGGAGCCATGGACCTGCCCGTGATGCCGCCGGTGGCGCCGATGCTCGCCAAGTCCGTGGCCGAGATCCCGCCGGGGATGCAGTACGAGGCCAAATGGGACGGCTTCCGCACCGTCGTGTTCCGCGACGGCGACGAGGTGGAGCTCGGCAGCCGTACCGGAAAGCCGCTGACCAGGTACTTTCCCGAACTGGTGGAGGCGCTGCGGCGGGAGCTGCCGCCGCGCTGCGTGCTGGACGGCGAGGTGGTGATCGCCCGGGAGGGGCGGTTGCGGTTCGAGGAGCTGCTGGAGCGCATCCACCCGGCGGCGAGCCGGGTGCGGCTGCTGGCCGAGCGGACGCCGGCCTCCTTCGTCGCCTTCGACCTGCTCGCGCTCGGTGATGCCGCGCTGCTGGACGAGCCGTTGTCGCGGCGGCGTCCGGCGCTGGAGGCGGCGCTGGCCGGCGCCACCGACCCGGTGTTCACCGCGCCCGCCTCCCTGGACCGCGAGGTGGCGCGGACCTGGTTCGCGCAGTACGAGGGGGCCGGGCTGGACGGGGTGGTGGCCAAGCCGCTGGACCAGCCGTACCGGCCGGGGGCGCGGACCATGTTCAAGATCAAGCACGAGCGCACCGCCGACTGCGTGGTGGCCGGTTACCGAGAGCACAAGAGCGGCCCGGTGGTCGGCTCGCTGCTGCTCGGCATCAACGACGCGCAGGGGCGCCTGCAGCACGTCGGCGTCTGTGCGGCGTTCCCGATGGCGCGCCGCCGGGAGCTGGCCGAGGAGCTGGCACCGCTGCGGATGACCGATGTCTCCGCCCACCCCTGGGGAGCCTGGGCGGAGGAGGCGGCGCACGCCGGCGCCCGGCTGCCGGGTGCGCAGAGCCGCTGGACCGGCGGCAAGGACCTCTCCTGGGTGGCGCTGCGGCCCGAGCGGGTGGTCGAGGTGGCGTACGACCACATGGAGGGGGCACGTTTCCGGCATACCGCGCAGTTCCGCCGATGGCGCCCGGACCGGCGGCCGGAGAGCTGCACCTACGAGCAGCTGGAGGAGCCGGTTTCCTACGATCTCGCCCAGGTGCTGAGGAGTTGACGGCTTGTCAGTGAAGCTGCCCGTTCGGGTGGCCCGAACGGGCATCCCCGCAGGCTGGGCGCGTACATGACGGCCTGCGGCGGGTGCGTGGACAACCCTTGACGGGGCATGGGGTCTATGCGAATCTCTCGGCAGGTCTGGGCCATTGGTCTTTCACGGGGGGAAGACCGGATCCGTTTCGGCGCATCAGGGGGGTGATCCTGGGATGCCGGGCGGGCCGGGCCGCAGCGGCCTGTCGGCCGGTCCCGGGGGCGGGCCGGACACCACCCGGCGGCCGTGCCGTCAACAAGCCCGGGGTCGCCATCGTTGTCGCCGTCCGGGTGCGCGCCCCGCACCGTTCTCCGACTGTCGAAGCGAGCCGCAGATGCCTGAACTCCTCCCCGCGTCCGACCCTGTCGCTCCGGCACCGCCCGTATCGCCCGCTGTGCCGGCTTCGCCCGCCCAGCAGGGGATCTGGCTGACCGAGCGGCTGGGCCTCGCCCGCGAGGCGTTCCACATGCCCGTCCGGATCTCCTTCGACCGGATCGACGCCGAGGCGCTCGCCCGCGCGGTCGACGCCGTGACGCGACGTCACCGGACGCTTTCGGCCCGGCTGGTGGAGCGCGATGGACAGGTCGTGCTCGAACCGGCCGACCGGGAAGCCCGGTTGGAGCTGGTGGACGCCTCCGCGGACGCCATCGGCGGCCTGGAGAAGCGCCTGGCCGAGGAGACCGCCCGCCCCTTCGACCTGGAGACCGGCCCGCTCGCGCGGTTCACCCTCTACCACGGGCCCGGCGGGGCCGCCGAGTTGCTGGTCGCCGCCCACCACGCGGTCTTCGACGGCAACTCCAAGGACATCCTGGTCGCCGACCTCGCGACCGCCTACGGCGAGGCCCTGTCCGGCGCCACCCCCACCCTCCCCGGCCCACCGGCACCAGCACTGATACCGGCACCGGCCGCACCGGACCTCGTCCGGCGCGCCGCCGACCGGTACGGCCCGCGCTGGGCCGCCGCCACCGAACCCGTGCTCCCCGGAGCCCCGCGCGCGACCACCGCCGCCGGGCCGGGCGAGGCCGTCGGCCACCGGCTGGACGCCGCCGGGCGCGCGGCCCTGGACGCGGCCGCCCGGGAAACCGGCGTCACCGTCTTCGAGTTCGTCCTCGCCGCCCTGCACGCCCTGCTGCGCCGGTACGGCGGCGAGGCCGTGCCGGTCTCCGTCCCGCTCTCCACCCGCACCCCCGAACAGGCCGGTGAGCTGGGGCCGTTCGTCAACGAGCTGCCCGTGCACGCCCCGACCGGCCTGCCCGCCGAAGCACCCTTCGCCGACCACGCCCGGGCCGTCCGCGCCGAACTGCGCGGCGGCTACCCCTTCCGCACCGTGCCGTTCGGCACGGCCGTAGGCGGGCTCACCCCCCGGATCGGCCTGGCCCCCGTCTCCCTCGGCTACCGGAGAAGGACCGACCGGGAGCCCCGGTTCGCCGGCACCGACGCGCGGACCGACTGGGCCGTGTACAACCGCACCGCCCGCAACACCCTGCACCTCCAGGCCGTCGAAACCACCGACGGCATCGACTTCTCCCTCCAGTACGACCCGTCGGTGCTCGCCCCCGAGACCGCTCAGCGCATCACCGGCCACTACACCACCCTGCTGGCCGCCGCCGTCGCCGACCCGGACACCGCGGTCGACGCGCTGCCGCTGCTGGACGCCGCCGAGCACCACCTGGTCACCGAGGCCTGGAACGACACCGCCCGGGCCTACCCGGCCGACCGCACCGCCCTCGACCTGGTACGCGCCCAGGCCGCCGCCACCCCGGAGGCCGTCGCCGTCACCGCCGGCGGGACCCACCTCACCTACCGCCGGCTGATCGCCCGCGCCGACGACCTGGCGCAGGCGCTGACCGCCGCCGGGATCCGGCCCGGCGACCTGGTCGGCCTGCACCTCGACCGCACCGCCGACCTGCCGGCCGCGCTGCTCGCCGTCCACGCCGCGGGCGCCGCCTACCTGCCGCTCGACCCCGGCTACCCCGCCGAGCGGCTGGCGTTCGTCCTCGCCGACTCCGGCGCCGCCCTGCTGCTCACCGACGGCGAGCCCGCACCCGAGGTGGCCGCCGCCGCCCCGGCCGTGCTGCGCCTCGCGGACGCCCGGGGCGGCGGCGAGGCCGTACGCACCGAGCCGGGGAACGTCGCCTATGTGCTGTACACCTCGGGGTCGACGGGGCGGCCGAAGGGGGTGGCGGTGGGGCACCGGGCGTTGGTGAACCTGCTGACGTCGTTCGCGGACCGGCTGGGGTCGGGGGCGGGGGACGTGTGGCTGGGTCTGACGTCGTTGTCGTTCGACATCTCGGGTCTGGAGCTGTGGCTTCCGCTGGTGACGGGCGGCCGGCTGGTGGTGGCGGCCGGGGGTCTGGCGGTGGACGGTGCGGGGCTGCGGGCGCTGGTGGCCGGGGAGGGGGTGACGCATGTGCAGGCGACGCCGTCGGGCTGGCGGGTGCTGCTGGCGGGCGGGCCGGTGCCGGGGGGTGTGACGGCCCTGGTGGGCGGCGAGGCGCTGCCGTTGCCGCTGGCGCGGGAGCTGCGGGCGGCCGTGGGCCGGTTGTTCAATGTGTACGGGCCGACCGAGACGACGGTGTGGTCGACGTGCGCGGAGGTCGCGGCGGAGCCGGAATCGGTGGGGATCGGGCGGCCGATCGCCAACACCCGGGCGTATGTGCTGGACGGGCGGCGCCGCCCGGTGCCGGTGGGCGTGGCGGGTGAGCTGTATCTGGGCGGTGACGGCGTCGCGGAGGGCTATCTCGGGCGCCCGGAGCTGACCGCGGAGCGCTTCGTGACGGATCCGTTCGGCGGGCCGGGGGACCGGCTGTACCGGACGGGCGACCTGGCGACCTGGACGGCCGGGGGTGAACTCGCCTTCCTGGGGCGGATCGACGACCAGGTGAAGATCCGCGGCCACCGGATCGAACTCGGCGAGATCGAGGCGGCGCTGCTGGAACACCCGGCCGTCGCCGAGGCCGCCACCGCCGTGCACGAGGAGAACCCCGGCGAGCCCTTCCTCGCCGGCTACCTCGTCCCCGCCCCCGGCACCGCCGCGCCGGCCCCCGCCGAACTGCGCGAGCACCTGCTCCGCACCCTGCCCGGCTACATGATCCCGCAGCGCTTCCTGACCCTCGAACGGCTGCCCCTCACCCCCAACGGCAAGCTCGACCGCCGCGCCCTGCCCGTCCCGCCCCGCGAGACACCGGCCGCCACCGACCCCGGGCAGGCCCCGGGCGACGCCCTCGACGAGGTGACCGCGACCGTCCTGCGGATCTGGTCCGAGGTGCTGGACCTGCCCGACCTCGGCCCGGACGAGGACCTGTTCGACCTCGGCGGCCACTCACTGACGATCATCCAGATCAGCGCCCGGATCCGCGCCGCGCTCGGCGTGGAGCTCGCCTTCGACGTCTTCTTCGACGTCCCGACCCCGGCCGGCATCGCCGCCGCCGTCCGCGAGCACCTCTGATCCCGGGGCGGCCCGGGTGGGCGACGGCCGGCCCCGCGGCCCGCCGTCGCCCACCCGGGCGCCCGCCCCTGCCCGACGCACGTTCCGCCCGCCTCACACGGTCCGCTTCCCCGCCGTGCGCCCGAATGGAATACCGATGACCGATACCCAGGACCTGCCTGCCGACTGGTCCGCGACCAAGCGCGCCCTGCTCGCCCAGCGCCTGCGCGGTTCCGCCGCGCCCGCCAGAGCGGTCGACCCCCGGCCCGCCGGGACGGTTCCGCCGCTCTCCAGCGGCCAGGAACGGCTCTGGTTCATGGAGCAGTTCGCGCCCGGCAGCACGGCGTACGCGCTGGCGCCGGCCCGGCGGCTGCGCGGCCCCCTCGACCGGGCCGCGCTGGACGCGGCGCTGACCGGGCTGGTGGCCCGGCACGAGGGCCTGCGGATGGCCTTCCCGACCACCGAGGACGGCACCGCCGAGGTGCGCATCGCCGACCCCGCGCCCTTCCCCGCCCGCTTCCTGGACGCCTCCGCCGACCCGGCCCCCGAACGGCGCGCGGCCGACGAGATCGGTGCCCTGGTCACCGAACCCTTCGACCTCGCCGCCGGGCCGCTGCTGCGCGTCCTGCTGGTGCGGATCGCCGAGGAGGACCACGTCCTCGCCCTGGTGATGCACCACATCATCTGCGACGGCTGGTCGATCGACATCCTGAACCGCGAGATCGACGCCCTGTACGCCCAGCACGCGCACGGCACCCTGGCGGAACTCCCCGCCCTCGACGTCCAGTTCGGTGACTACGCCCGCTGGCAGCGGGACCGGCTGGAGAACGGCCCGCTCGCCGCCTCCCGGGACTACTGGCGGGCCGAACTCGACGGCGTCCCCGCGCTGGAACTGCCCACCGACCGGCCCCGCCCGCCGCTGCTCACCTTCGACGGCGCCGCGCTGGAGTTCCACTGGGGCGAGGAACTGGCCAACGGCGTCCGGGAGTTGTCGCGCGCGTACGGGGCCTCCCCGTACATGGTGCTGATGGCCGCGCTCCAGGTCCTGCTCGGCAGACACTCCGGCCAGCGGGACTTCGCGATCGGCTCGGCCGTGGCCGGCCGGCTCCACCGCGAACTGGAAGGCGTGGTCGGGGCCTTCGTCAACATGCTGCCGATCCGGGCCCGGCTGGACGAGGAGCTGGGCTTCGGACGGCTGGTCGGCCGGGTGCGCGAGACGACGCTGAACGCGTACGCCCACCAGGAGGTGCCGTTCGAGCAGATGGTGGCGGACCTGGAGGTCGAGCGGGACGTCAGCCGCTCGGCGGTCTTCCAGGTGACGTTCGCGTTCCAGAACTACGGCGACCGCGCGGCCGCAGGCGCAGCCCCGGCGCTCGACTCCGAGGGCTTCGGGTACGAGGCCACCACCACCCACGGCGACCTCGCCCTCTACATGCGGGAGAAGAAGGACGGCGGGCTCTACGGCCTCCTCACCTACCGGACCGACCTCTTCGACGACGTCACCGTCCAGCGGCTCGCCGAGCGCTTCGAGCTGCTGGTCACCGCCGCCGTCGCCGACCCCGACCTGCCGGTCTCCCGGCTCCCGCTGCTGACGGCGGGGGAGCGGCGGGACGTGCTGGAGCGGTGGGCCGTCGGCCCGGAGCTGCCGGAGGGCGGTCCGGCGACGCTGACGGCCCTGCTGGCCGGGACGGCGGCGCGGACACCGGCGGCGCCGGCCCTGGTCTTCGAGGACCGGGTGGTGACGTACGGGGAGCTGGAGGCCAGGGCCAACGGGCTGGCCCGGCGGCTGCGGTCGCTGGGGGTGGGCCGGGACGACCGGGTGGCGGTCTGCCTGGAGCAGTCGCCGGAGCTGGCGGTGGCGCTGGTCGCGGTGCTGAAGGCCGGTGGCGGCTATCTGCCCCTGGACCCGGAGCAGCCGCCGGCCCGGCTGGCGCACCTGGTGGCGGACGCGGGTGTGTGGGTGCTGGTCACGGACTCGGTGTTGCGTGAGCGCTTCGGCGACCACTCCGGTGCCCAGGTGCTGACCGACGTCGACGACCTCACCGGCGACGACGGGCCGCTGGCGGAGGTCTCGGGGCCGGACGACCTGGCGTACGTGATCTACACCTCGGGCTCGACCGGGACGCCCAAGGGCGTGGCGGTGCAGCACCGGCAGATCCTGAACTACCTGGCGGGTGTGCGGGAGCGGTTGCGGGTCGAGCCGGACGCCTCCTACGGACTGCTGCAGTCCCTGTCGTTCGACTTCAGCATCACGATGCTCTACCTGGCGCTGTCCACCGGAGGACGGGTGCATCTGCTGCCGCGCCGGATCGCCGGGGTCGAACTCGCCGACGCCGTCGAGACGCTGGGGATCGACTATCTCAAGATGACGCCCTCGCACCTGGCGGCGCTGACGGCGGACGTGCCGGTGGAGCGGCTGCTGCCGCGCCGGGCGCTGGTGCTGGGCGGGGAGGCGTCGTCCTGGGCGTGGGCCGCGGAACTGGCGCAGCCCGGCCGGTGCGCGGTGTTCAACCACTACGGTCCGACCGAGGCGACGGTCGGGATCACCGTGCACGAGGTGGTGGCCGGCGCGGCGGCCGGGCACGGGAGCACGCCGATCGGCACGCCGCTCGCCGGCGCCCGCTGCTACGTCCTCGACCAGGCGCTCCAGCCGGTGCCGCCGGGGGTGACCGGGGAGCTGTTCCTGGGCGGTGACCGGCTGGCGCGCGGGTATCTGGGCCGCCCGGAGCTGACCGGGGAGCGCTTCGTCGACGACCCGTTCGGCCCGCCCGGCGGGCGGATGTACCGCACCGGCGACCTGGCGCGCTGGCGCGCGGACGGCGCGCTGGACTACCTGGGCCGCAGCGACGACCAGATCAAGGTGCGCGGCTACCGGGTCGAGCCCGGGGAGATCGAGGCGGCGCTGACCGAACTGCCCGGCGTCACCCAGGCCGTCGTCCTGGCCCGCGGTGAGGGCGTCAAGCAGAACCTGGTCGCCTACCTGGAACGGCCCGGCGACCCCGAGCCGCTGGTGCCCGCCGAACTGCGGGCCCGCCTGCTGGACGTGCTGCCGGACTACATGGTCCCGGCCCGGTACGTGTCGCTGGAGGGCTTCCCGCTCCAGGCGCACGGCAAGGTGGACCGCAAGGCGCTGCCCGAACCCGAGGACGGCCCGGTGAGCGGCGCGTTCGTCGAGCCGGACGGCGAGGCCGAGACGCTGATCGCCGCCATGTGGGCCGACCTGCTGGACGTGGAACGGGTCGGCGCGCTGGACGACTTCTTCGAGCTGGGCGGCCACTCCCTGCTCGCCACCCAGGTGGTCGCGCGGCTGAGACGGGCGTTCCCGGAGCTGCCGACACCGGTCGGCGTGATGGACCTCTTCAAGTACCCGACGGTCCGTCGGCTCGCCGCACTGGTGAGCGATCCGCAGGCCGACCGCGGCCCGCGCCGGCTCCTGCACCGCCTCACCCCGGAGCGCCGCCGCACGGCGGGCAGCGTCGTCTGCGCACCGTACGGCGGTGGCAGCGCGCTGATCTACAAGCCGCTGGCGGACGCGCTGCCCGAGGACTGGGCGCTGCACTCGATCGCCGTGCCCGGCCACGAACTGGGCGAGGAGGCGATGGACACCGACGAGGTCGCCGCCCTCTGCGCGCAGGAGATCATCGAGAACGTCGAGGGCAGGGTCGTCCTCTACGGCCACTGCGGCGTCGGCGTGCGGCTGGCGGTGGAGATCGCGCGCCAGGTGGAGGCGGCCGGGCGCGAGATCGAGGCCGTCCACCTGGGCGGGATCTTCCCCTTCGCCCGCCCCCAGGGGCGCGGCGCGGCCGTGGGCGAGTGGTTCGCGGAACTCGCCGACAAGTGGCGCAGCGACCAGGGCATGATCAACGCGCTGGCCGCCGCCGGTCTGGACACCGACGAGGTGGAGGCCGAGCAGCTGCGGCTGATCGTGCGCAACCGCCGGGTCGGGACCAAGGAGGCGGAACGGTACTTCACCCGCCTGTTCGAGAGCGAGGGCGGCACCATCAAGGCGCCCGTCATCGCCGTCTGCGGTGACCGCGACCCGGCGACCGACTTCTACCAGGAGCGGTTCCGCGAGTGGCACCGGATCACCGGCACCACCGCCGTGGTGGTGCTGGACGAGGCCGGGCACTTCTACCTCAAGTACCGCGCGGCCGAGCTGGCCGACATCATCACGACCGTCCACCGCTCCGTCGCCGCCGGCCTCGAGGACGCCCACCGCCGCGCCGACGACTCCACCTGGTGGCTGGCCGGCGTCTCGCGGGACGCCGAGGCCCCGGCGCCCGGGACCGAGACCGGGACCGAGGCCAGGACCGGGACCGAGGCCGAACCGAAGGCCGCGCCGATCCGCCCGACCATGCGGCGCTTCCTCACCGTCGCCTCCGGGCAGCAGGTGTCGATGATCGGCTCGGCGCTCACCGAGTTCGCCCTGCCGATCTGGATCTACCTCAAGACCGGCTCCCTCGCCCAGTTCGGACTGCTGGCCGCCTTCGGCCTGGTCCCCGGCATCCTCGCCGCGCCGATCGCGGGCGCCATCGTGGACCGGGGCGACCGCCGCCGGATCATGCTCTACGGCGACATCGCGGCCGGCGCCACCCAGGCGGTGATGCTCGCGCTCTACCTCTCCGGAGGCCTGGAGGTCTGGCACTCCTACGTCCTGATCGGCGTGCTCTCCACCGCGCTGACCTTCCAACGCCTCGCCTGGGGTTCGGCGGTGCCGCAACTCGTCCCCAAGCGCTTCCTCGGCCGGGCCAACGGCGTGGTCCAGATGGCGTTCGGCTTCGCCCAGTTCCTCGTCCCGCTGTTCGCCGTCGGCCTGCTCTCCGCGATCGGCCTCGGCGGCATCCTCACCCTCGACGTGACCAGCTATGTCGTCGCCACCGGCATCACCCTCGCGGTCCGCTTCCCGGACGTGATGGCCTTCAGCCGGCGGGAGAGCGTGGGCGCCGAGATCCGGGCCGGCTTCCACCGGGCCCTCGGCAGCCGCCACTTCCGGGCGATGCTGTTCTTCTTCGCGGTGCTGAACATCTTCCTCTCGCCGCTGTTCCTGCTCACCACCCCGCTGGTGCTCTCCTTCGCCCCGCTCTCGGCGGCCGGCTGGGTCTCGACGGCGGCCGGCGCCGGCGCCGTGCTCGGCGGCATCACCCTGCTGGTCTGGGGCGGCCCGCGCCACCTGCGGCTGCGCGGCGTGCTCCTCTCCACCCTCGCGCTGGCCGCCGCCTGCCTGGTCACCGGCCTGCACCCGTCGATCCTGGTGGTCGCCCTCGGGGCGTTCGGCATGACGTACGGGCTGGCGCTGGTGAACGGCGTCTACGCGACGATCATCCAGACCAAGGTGCCGCTGCGCTTCCACGGTCGCGTGATCGCCGTCAACACCATGGTCGCCTGGTCCACCCTGCCGGTCGGGTTCGCGCTGGTGGCGCCGTTCGGGCCGAAGCTGCTCCAGCCGCTGATGGACGAGGACGGCGCGCTCGCCTCCACCGTCGGCCAGGTCATCGGTACCGGCGAGGGCCGCGGCATCGGCCTGCTCTACCTGGTGTTCGGCCTGGCCATGGCCGCCCTGGCGCTGATCTGCCTCTGCATCCCGGTGCTCGCCCGGTTCGACCAGGAGGTGCCGGACGCCGAGTCCGACGACCTGGTGGGCCTGGAGGCCGTCCAGGCCCGCGTCCGGCAGACCACCCGGCCCGCCGCCCAGTCCGCCGCCCGGTCCACTCTCCAGCCCACCGTCGAGCCCACCACCCAGCCCGTCGGCCGGTCCGCCGCCGAGCCCGTCGCCATGGCCGCCGCCACCGTCGCGGCCGTGCACCACCCCGAGAACGAGGTCGCCCGATGACCGGCCCTGACCGCAACGGCGCCGACCGCGCGCCGAGCCCCGTCGCCACCCACCCGCTGACGGACGAGCAGCGCCGGCTCTGGTTCCTCCAGCAACTCCACCCGGACGACGCCGGGTTCAACATGTACCTCAACCGGCGCTGGACCGGCCCGATCGACCCGGCCGCCCTGCGTACCGCGCTCCACCGGCTGACCACCCGGCACGAGATCCTGCGTACCCGCTTCGCGCTCGACGGCGAGGAGCCCGCCCAACTCGTCCAGCCCCCGGCCGAGATCGACCTCGTCCGGGTCGAACTCCCGGACGGCGCCACCGAGCAGGACTTCACCGAGGCCTGCCGCCCGTTCGTCAACGCGCCGTTCGACCTCGCCGCCCGGCCGCCGCTGCGGGCCGCGCTGATCAGCGCCGGAGAGCGGCAGCACGCCCTCTGCGTGGTCCTGCACCACATCGTCTCCGACGGCTGGTCCTTCCGCACCATGTGGCGCGAGCTGCTCGCCCTCTACCGCGAGGCGATCGGCGAGGCGCCCGCCGGCCTGCCGCCACTCGACCTCCAGTACGGCGACTTCGCCCGCGCCGAACGGGCCCGGGCGGACGGCGGGGCCGCCGAGGAGGCGTTCCGCTACTGGACCGAGCGGCTGGCCGGCACCGGCACCCTGCGGATGCCGCTCGACCACCCCAGGCCCGCCGAACCGGCCCACCCGGCCGGGTTCCTCACCGTGGACCTCGACCCCGCGCTCACCGCCGGACTCGACCGGCTGGCCCGCGAACAGCGCTGCACCCCGTTCATGGTGCTGCTCGCCGCCTACCAGAGCGTGCTGGCCCGCTGGACCGGCAGCCACGACTTCGTCGTCGGCACCCCGCTGGCCGGCCGCAACGAGACCGCGTACGAGCCGCTGCTCGGCTACTTCAGCAGGACCGCGGTGATCCGCGCCGATCTCACCGGCGAGCCGGACTTCCGGACCGTCCTGCGCCGCGCCCGCTCCGCCACGCTCGCCGCGCTCGGCCACCAGGACGTGCCCGTCGAGCGGGTCGCGGCCCACCTCGGCCTGCCCGCCGAGGCCGGCGCCGGGCCGCTCTACCAGGCCGTCTTCGTCCACCAGAGCCAGTACGAACTGGCCGACGGCAGCGGCGAGCCGTCGCTGCCCGCCGGCGTCCGCACGGCGAGCATGGACTCGGGCTTCGAGCAGGCCAAGACCGATCTGCTGCTGGACAGCTGGCGCACCGCCGACGGCGGGATGGCGCTCTCCTTCTGCTTCGACCGGGAGGTCTTCGAACGCGCCACCGTCGAGGCGCTCGGCCGGCGCTGCCGCACCCTGTTGTCGCGGGTCGTCGGCGATCCGGAACTCCCGCTGCACGGCGACTGGCTGATCGGTCCGGAGGAGCGTGCCACCCTGCTCGCCCTCGGCACCGGGCCCACCGTACCGGCGGCGCCCGAGGCACCCGACGCGGCCCGGCCGGTGCTGACGCGGTTCGCCGAGCAGGTCGTGGCCCGGCCCTCGGCGCCCGCCCTGGAGTGCGAGGGAGAGCACCTCACGTACGCCGAACTCGACCACCGCTCCACCGTGCTGGCCGGCCTGCTCGGACCGGTGGCCGGCCGGGCGGTGGCGGTCCGGATGGCGCCCTCCTTCGACCTGGTCACCGCGCTGCTGGCGATCTGGAAGGCCGGCGCCGGCTACCTCCCGCTCGACCCCGCCCACCCCGAGGAGCGGCAGCGCCTGATGCTCCACGAGGCCGACGCCGCCCTCCTCCTCACCACCGGCGGACCGCGGCCGGACCTGGGCGTGCCGACCCTCGCGCCGCCCGCCGACTGGACCGCCCACGGGACCGCCGGGCCGCCCGCGCCGTTCGCCCCGTCCGACCCGGCCGGCCTCGCCTACGTCCTCTACACCTCGGGCTCCACCGGCACCCCCAAGGGCGTCGCCGTCGAACACGCCGCGCTCGCCGCCCGCGTCGACTGGATGGCGGGCCCGGACGGCTACGCGCTCCAACCCGCCGACCGGATCGTCCAGTTCGCCTCCATCGGCTTCGACACCCACGCCGAGGAACTCTGGCCCGCCCTCTCCGCCGGCGCCTGCGTCGTGCTGCTCCCCGGCGGCGGCCGGACCCTGCCCGACCTGCTGCGCGGCCCCCAGGGCGCCTCCGTCACCGTGCTCGACCTGCCCACCGCCTACTGGCAGGAGCTGGTCTCGCTCGACGACCAGGCGCCCTGGCCGGCCGCCCTGCGCCTGCTGGTGCTCGGCGGCTCCGAGGCCCGCGCCGACACCGTCGCCCGCTGGCGCGACCGGCACGGCGACACCGTCCGGCTGGTCAACACCTACGGCCCCACCGAGGCCACCGTCATCGTCACCGCCGCCGAACTCGGCGCACCCGACGAGACCCGCCGGCCCCCGCTCGGCCGCCCGCTGCCCGGCGTCCGCCTCTACGTGCTCGACGAGCGCGGCGCCCTGCTCCCGGCCGGCTCCGAGGGCGAGCTGTACATCGCCGGCACCGGCCTCGCCCGCGGCTACCTGAACCGGCCCGAGCTGACCGCGGCCTCGTTCCCGCCGGACCGCTACGCCCCCGACCCGGCGCCCGGCGCCCGCATGTACCGCACCGGCGACCGGGCCCGCTGGCGGGCCGACGGGCAGCTGGAGTACCTCGGCCGCGCCGACGACCAGCTGAAGATCCGCGGCTACCGGATCGAACCCGCCGAGATCGAGGCCGCCCTGACCGCCCACCCGGCGGTCGCCCGCGCCGCCGTCGTGGTCCGCGACGGGCGCCGGCTGCTCGGCTACGCCGTCCCCCGCCCGGGTGCCGCGCTCCGGCCCGCCGAACTGCGCGAGCACCTCGCCCTGCGGCTGCCCGCCTACATGGTCCCCGACACCGTCGTCCCGCTCGACCGGCTGCCGCTGACCGCCAACGGCAAACTCGACACCACCGCACTGCCCGAGCCCGACCCGGCCGCCGGGACGGGCCGCGAGTACCTGGCACCGCGCACCGACGCCGAGCAACTGGTCACCGAGCTGTGGCAGGAGGTGCTCGGGGTGCCCAGGGTAGGCGTGCTGGACGACTTCTTCGAACTCGGCGGCGACTCGCTGCTGGTCACCCGGGTCGCCGCCCGCATCCGGGCCGGGGTCGGCCTGGACGTGCCGATCCGCGACGTCTTCGAGAGCCCCGTCGCGGCGGCCCTCGCCGCCCGGATCGAGGCCCTGCTGATCGCCGAGATCGACGCCCTCACCGAGGCCGAGGCGGCCGGCCGGCTCGCCGGGTAGCCGGCCCGGCGCCCGCGGCCCGGCGTACTGCGGCCCGGCCCCTCGGTACCGGGGGGCCGGGCCGAAGTTTCACGACCGGACTCAAGCCACCTCGGGCGACGGCGAGTTGGAGGCGGTGGCCGGCGGGAAGGAGTAGACGTTCCCCGGTGAGACGATCTTCGTGATCGCCTGCCCGAACAGGGTCGACGGCTCCTCGCCCTGGTACGAGATGTCGGTGTTCAGCAGGACCACCAGCGTGGCCTGCGCCTGCGGCAGATACACCGTCAGGCTCTGGTACCCCGGCAGCGAGCCGTTGTGCCCGATCCACCCGTGGTTGGAGAACACGCCCAGGCCGTACCCGATGTCCGCCGACGAGGTCGGCAGCGACTTCAGCCGCTCGGCCTGCGTCGCCGGGCTCAGCAGCGAACCGGTGGCCAACTCCTTCGCCCAGGCCTGCAGATCGGACAGGTCGGAGATGACCGCCCCCGCCGCCCACGCCCAGGACGGGTTCCAGTCCGTGGCGTCCGTGACCGACCCGTCCGGCGTCTGGTTGGTGTAGCCGCGCGCGTGCGGCTGCGGGAACGACGCGTCCGTCGGGAACACCGTCCGGTTCAGCCCGGCCGGGTCGAACACCTGCTGCTTCAGGTAGTCGCCGAGCGACTGCCCGCTGAGCTTCTCCACCACCAGGCCGAGCAGCACCGTATTGGTGTTGGAGTACTCGAACCGCGCGCCCGGCGCGAAGTTCGCCGGGTGCTTGAAGCTGTACGCCAGCAACTGCTGTGGCGTGAAGACCCGGTTCGGATCGCCGATCACGGCCTGCGTGAAGTCCGGGTCCGAGGTGTACGGGAAGAGGCCGCTGCGCATCCCGGCCAGCTGCCGCAGGGTGATGGCGTCCCCGTTCGGCACGTCCGGGACGTACGCGGAGACCGGGTCGTCCAGCCCCGCCTTGCCCGCGTCCACCAGCCGCAGCAGGCCGGTCACCGTGAACGTCTTGGTCACACTGCCGATCCGCATGTTCAGCCCGGTGACCATCGGCGTGCCCGCGACCTTGTCGGAGACCCCGAAGGCCCGCTGATAGCTGCCGCCGGGGGTGGTGAGACCGACGATCACACCGGGCACGGACGCCTGGCTGAGCACCTGCTTGACCGCGTCGTCCAGTTTCGCGGTGACGTCGGGGGTGAGCGCCACCACGCCGCCGCCCGACGCGGAGGCAGAACCGGACGGGCCGACGCTGCCGGACGGGCTGGCCGAACCGGACGGGCTGGCTGAACCGGACGGGCTCGCCGAACCCGTGGCACTGGGGGAGCCGGTGGCACCGGGAGAGCCCGTGCCACTGGGGGAACCGCTGCCGGGGGAACCGGGGGAGCCGGCGGGGTACGACACCGACGGGCTCACCGCCGTCGGACTCGGCGCCGTCGGGCTGGCCGCCGCCGGAACGGCCGTCACCACCGGCCCGCCCGGGGCGGCCGCCTGCGGGTCACCGGAGCAGCCGGCACCCGCCAGCAGCCCGGTCAGGGCCAGCGCGGCGGCGGTCACCCGCCCGCCGGGGCGGGGAGCGGCGGAGTGCGGCCGTCGTTTCTTCGTCGTCATGTTCGAGGCGCCTCTCTGGCCGGACGGCCCCGGAGCGGCGCTCCACGAGGCCGTGGGGGAGCGATCGCCACCGTATGCGCGCCACGACCGCCCCGCGCGGCGGCCGCCGACCCGCTGGCCCGAACGGACCCACCGCTCAGCCGAGTGCCCCAACCCCGCTGGCGCCCCGCGCCGTTCTCCCCCAGAGTCCCCTGTCCCACCCCCGGGCGGGCCCCGCCGCACCCCGCCCGGACCGCCGGTCAGCAGCCCGCCGCCGAGGCCAGCGCCGCCTCGAACTCCCCGGCCAGCTCCGCGATCGCCGCCGCCGGGAACGCGTACTCGTTGTACCGCAGCCAGCACCGCAGGCTCCCGTCCGGCTGCTCGGCCGCCATCAGCTCCGGCACGTGCAGGTCCCCGCCGGGCAGCGGCCACGGCACCGTCGTGTTGCGCGGCAGCTCCCACTCCTCGCACGCCACCCCCGGCAGCTGCGCCGGCGCGTTCCAGCTCTCGTACCGCAGCCAGGCGGCGAACGGGGCCCGCGGGCTGAACTCGGCGAACGGGTACAGCTGGTGGTCCAGCGCGCCCGTCGAGGCCGCCCGCACCCGGTCCAGCAGCTCGGCGAAACCGGGGGAACCGCTCGCGTCCACCCGCACCAGCAGCGACTGCACGAAGCACCCCACCGCCCGCTCGGCCTCCGGCCGCGGCCGCCCCGGCACCGGCGTCATCAGCACCAGGTCCGGCTGCCCGCTGCGCGCCGCCAGCAGCCCGCTCCACACCGCCGCCACCGCCAGGAACGGGGTCGCGCCCAGCTCCGCCGCCCGCGCCCGCAGCGCCTCCGCCCGGTCGGCCGGCACCGTGAACCGGTGCGCGTCACTGAGCACCGTCTCGGTCACCCGACGGCCCGGGAACGGGTCGATCGCCTCCGGCGCCCCCGCCAGCGTCCGCCCGAAGTACGCCCGCGAGACCGGCCAGTGCCCGTTCGACCACTCCACCAGCTCGCGGTACGCCGGGCCCGGCCGGGGCGCCGGCACCGGACGGCCCCGCCGCAGCGCCGAGTACAGCACACCCAGCTCGCGCAGCAGCACCCCCACCGACCAGCCGTCGGCGACGATGTGGTGCACCGCGAGGAGCACGATGTGCTCCTCCGGTCCCCGGCTCACCACCGCCAGCCGGGTCATCGCCCCCTCGGCCAGGTCCGTCAGCCGGTCCCGCTCGGCGATCAGCCGCGCCGAGACCTGCTCGTCGCTCTCCCCGGGCGCCTCCACCAGCAGCACGTCCGCCCGCGGCTCCTCGTCCACCACCGTCCGCACCACGCCCTCCCCGGCGTCCGGCACCGGCACGAACCGGGTACGCAGCGCCGGATGCCGCCGGACCGCCTCGCGCAGCGCCTCGGCCAGCACATCCGTCCGCAGCGCCTCCGTCACCCGGAACACCACGGCCACCGAGCCGACGTTGCGGCCCTGCGCCTCGGCCATCCAGCGCAGGAAGTTCTCCTGCTGCGCGGTGAGCGGCACCTCGTGGGGCTGCGCCCGCAGCGCGCGCAGGAACGGTGACACCTCGGTGTGCTCCCGTACCGGCTCCACCGGTCCGGCCGCCCCCGCCTCGCCGAGCCAGGCGGCCTGGGCCCGCAGCGAGGGCCGCTCGAAGACCAGCGCCGTGCCGGCCGTCACGCCGAACTCGGCGGAGATCGCGGCGGCCAGCTGCACCGCCCGGAAGGAGTCGCCGCCGAGCGCGAAGAACTCCTCCTCGACCGCGCGCACCGGCCGCCCCAGCACCCGCCGCCAGAGCGCGGCCAGCGCCACCTCCCGGTCCGTCGCGGGCGCGGTTCCGGCGCCGTCGTCCGCCGCGGGCTCCGTGAACCGGGCCCGCAGCTCGTGCTTCACCACCTTGCCGCTGGGGTTGCGCGGCAGCCCGTCCGTCACCAGGATCCGCACCGGCAGCTCGGGCCGGGCCAGCCGGGCCCCCAGGAAGAGCCGCAGCGCGTCCACGTCCAGCCCGCCCGCCGCCGGCACCACGGCGGCCACCGGCACACTGCCCATCACCGGGTGCGGCACGCCCAGCGCCGCCGCGTCCGCGACCTGCGGGTGCTCGTGCAGCGCCTCCTCGATCCGCAGCGTGGAGACCTTCAGCGCACCCGACTTGATGATGTCGCTCTCCCGGTCCACCAGGTACAGGAAACCGTCCTGGTCCAGCCGGCCGAGATCGCCCATCCGCACCCAGCCGTCCCGGAAGACCGCCTCCGACCGCTCGGCCGCGCCCACGTACCCGCGCGGCGGTCCTGGCTGGCGCAGCCAGATCTCCCCGGTGCCGCCCGGTGGCACCGGCTCGCCGTCGGCGCCGAGGACGCGCAGGTCGGCCGGATCGGCCGGGCGGCCCACCGAGCCGGGCCTGCGGGTGTCGACGATGGCCGAGATCTGGGCGGGCGAGGCCTCGGCGGAGGTGTAGGTGTTGACCAGGGTGGCCTTCGGCAGCGCGGCGGCCAGCCCGGCGGCCACCGCCCCCGGCAGCGCCGCGGCAGAACAGCTGACCAGCAGCACGCCGCCCAGGTCGCGCCGCCCGGCGACACCCGAGTTCAGCAGCTCCACGGCCATCGACGGAACCAGGAAGACGGTGCCCGCCCGGTACTCCTCCACCACCCGTCCGAACTCCTCCGCGTCGAAGCGGGGCAGGCAGATCGTGGCCGGCTGCGCGGTGAGCGCGTTCACCAGCACCACCTGGGCGGCGTTGGTCCCGATCGGAAAGGCGTGCACCGCGAACCGGGAGTGGGCGTACGGGCGCGGCCGCGGGTCGGCCACCAGCCCGGCGGTGAGGCTGGCGTGCGCGGCACGCACGCCCTTGGGCGCGCCGGTCGTGCCGGAGGTGCCGATCACCTGGGCGACGTCCCCGGGCGCCGGCCGGTGCGGCGGCTCCCCGCCGGGACCACCGGCGGCCGTCAGCGCGTCCAGCCGGAACGAGGCGAGCCCGGCGGCGGCGCCGCGGCCCTCCCCGGGCGAGTCGCCGGATATCGCCCAGCGCGCCCCGGCGGCCGCGACCAGCCGGTCGGTGTCGCCCTGCGACAGGTCCTCGCGGATCACCAGGGCCGCCGCCCCGGCGTAGTGGGCGGCCAGGAACGCGACGGCGTACCCGTCCCACTCCCGGTTGGCGAACAGCAGGGCGATCCGGTCGCCCGGCCGCACCCCGGCCCGGGCCAGCCCGTGTGCCGTCCGTACCGCCCGCTCCCGCCACCGCCCGTAGGTGAGGGAGCCGCCGCCCGGCACCAGCAGGGCCACCCGCTCGGGATGCCGGGCTGCCCGGTGGTCCAGCAGATCGGGGAGGGTGAGCGGCGGGTGCGCGGTGCGGGCGGTGCTCTGGGCGTTGATGACGACTCCCGGGATGGCCGGCTGCGGGGCGGTGCGACCGCGGGCCTCCCGGGTCGCCGACTGGTCCAGACCGTAGCGGAGCCGTGAAGCCGTGCGCTACACCTCACTACACATCGTCAAGGATCTTCACGGCCAAGGAAGTTCGCCCCCGGACGGTTCCGGGCGCCCGCCGCCCACTCGTCGCTCGCCCATTGGGCGCGCCGTCGGGCGCTCCGCCGAACGGGTGCCGCCCGGCACGCCGCACCGCCCACCGGGCCGGGCTCGGGCACGATCGTTTAGCCCAGCTGTGGCGGCCCTTAAGAATTCCTCGATGGACCGCACCCCCTCCCACCAGGCAGATTGCTCCATGCCCGGTGCGACGGAGGCAGGAGCAGCCACCCCGCCGGGCCCCGCCGGCCTGCCCACACCAGGCCGCCCCCTCGTGCGTCAGGAGCCGCCGCAGTGAAGGCACTCGTCAAGCAGAAGGCCGAGCCCGGGCTCTGGCTGATGGACGTACCCACGCCTGCCATCGGCCCCGGCGAGGTGCTGATCAAGGTGCTGCGCACCGGCATCTGCGGCACCGATCTGCACATCCGCAACTGGGACGGCTGGGCGCAGCAGACCATCACCACCCCGCTCGTCCTCGGCCACGAGTTCGTCGGCGAGGTCGCCGAGGTCGGCGCGGCCGTCGCGGACATCGCCGTCGGCGACCTGGTCAGCGGCGAGGGCCACCTGGTCTGCGGCAAGTGCCGCAACTGCCTGGCCGGCCGCCGCCACCTGTGCCGCAACACCGTCGGCCTGGGCGTCGGCCGGGACGGCGCGTTCGCCGAGTACGTCACCCTGCCCGCCGCCAACGTCTGGGTGCACCGGGTGCCGGTGGACCTCGACGTCGCCGCGATCTTCGACCCGTTCGGCAACGCCGTGCACACCGCGCTGACGTTCCCGCTGGTCGGCGAGGACGTGCTGATCACCGGCGCGGGCCCGATCGGCATCATGGCCGCCGCCGTCGCCAAGCACGCCGGCGCCCGCAATGTGATGATCACCGACGTCTCCCCGTACCGCCTCGACCTCGCCCGCAAGGTCGGCGTCACGCTGGCGCTGAACGTCGCCGAGCACACCATCGAGGAGGGCCAGCGGCAGCTCGGCCTGCGCGAGGGCTTCGACGTCGGCCTGGAGATGTCCGGCCGCCCCGAGGCGATGCAGTCGATGATCGCCAACATGACGCACGGCGGGAAGATCGCCATGCTCGGCCTGCCCGCCGAGCAGTTCCCGGTGGACTGGGCCTCGATCGTCACCTCGATGATCACCATCAAGGGCATCTACGGCCGCGAGATGTTCGAGACCTGGTACGCGATGTCCGTCCTGCTGGAGGGCGGCCTCGACCTCAACCCCGTGATCACCGGCCGGTACGCCGCCACCGACTTCGAAGCCGCCTTCGACGACGCCGCCGGCGGCCGCTGCGGCAAGGTCATCCTCGACTGGACCGTCTGACACTCTGTAGGGAGACACCGTGTTCGACAACGTGCGCGACGACCTGGCCGCCACCCTCGACGAGATCCGCGAGGCCGGCCTCTTCAAGCCCGAGCGGGTGATCGGCAGCCCGCAGAGCGCCGCCGTCACCGTCACCACCGGCGGGCGCCCCGGGGAGGTGCTCAACTTCTGCGCCAACAACTACCTCGGCCTGGCCGACCACCCCGAGGTGATCGGCGCGGCCAAGGAGGCGCTGGACCGCTGGGGCTACGGCATGGCCTCGGTGCGCTTCATCTGCGGCACCCAGGACGTCCACAAGGAGCTGGAGGACCGCCTCTCGGCCTTCCTCGGCCAGGAGGACACCATCCTGTACTCCTCCTGCTTCGACGCCAACGGCGGCGTCTTCGAGACCCTGCTCGACGAGCGGGACGCCGTCATCTCCGACGCGCTCAACCACGCGAGCATCATCGACGGCATCCGCCTCTGCAAGGCCCGCCGCCACCGCTACGCCAACCGCGACCTGGCCGACCTCGAACAGCAGCTCAAGGAGACCGCCGACGCCCGCCGCCGGCTGATCGTCACCGACGGCGTCTTCTCGATGGACGGCTACGTCGCCCCGCTGCGCGAGATCTGCGACCTGGCCGAGCGCTACGACGCCATGGTCATGGTGGACGACTCGCACGCCGTCGGCTTCGTCGGCCCCAACGGGCGCGGCACCCCCGAGCTGCACGGCGTGCTGGACCGCGTCGACATCATCACCGGCACCCTCGGCAAGGCCCTCGGCGGCGCCTCCGGCGGCTACGTCGCCGCCCGCCGGGAGATCGTCGCCCTGCTGCGCCAGCGTTCGCGGCCGTACCTGTTCTCGAACTCGCTCGCCCCGGTGATCGCCGCCGCCTCGCTGAAGGTGCTCGACCTGGTCGAGCGTTCGACGGAGCTGCGCGAGCAGCTGGCCGCCAACACGGCGCTGTTCCGGTCCAGGATGACCGAGGCCGGCTTCGAGATCCTGCCCGGCGACCACCCGATCGCCCCGGTGATGATCGGCGACGCCGCCAGGGCCGGCCGGCTCGCCGAGCTGCTGCTGGAGCGCGGCGTGTACGTGATCGGGTTCTCGTTCCCGGTCGTCCCGCACGGCCAGGCCCGGATCCGGGTGCAGCTGTCCGCCGCCCACTCCACCGAGGACGTCGAGCGCGCCGTCGCCGCCTTCATCGACGCCCGGGCGGCCCTGGGGGAGTAGCCCCCTGGGGCGGCTCCGCTCGGCTCGGCTTGGCGCCCGGGCGCCCCTCGCCGGGTGCGCCCCACCGGACCGCCCGTGGCCCGTCCGCTCGGAACCGGACGCGCCACGGGCCCCAAGCCGCCGTGCGGCGGAGGCTGGACCAGCCCGCCTCCGCCGCACGGCACACCAGACCACCTGCCCCACCCTCCTGCCCCGGAGTGAGAAGTCGGCCCTGTCGACTTTCCACTCCGGTTTCCACTCCGGGGAGGGCGGGCCGCGCCGCACTGGCAGAATTGGCCCGTGATCGACGCACGACGGCTGCGGACCCTGCGGGCCGTGGCGGACCACCGCACCGTGACCGCCGCGGCGGCCGCCCTCTACCTCACCCCCTCCGCCGTCTCCCAGCAGCTGACCGCCCTGGAACAGGAGACCGGCCACCACCTGCTCGCCCGCGAGGGCCGGGGCGTCCGGCTCACCGCCGCCGGGGAGATCCTGCTCGGTCACGCCGACGCCGTACTCGCCCAGCTCGAACGCGCCGAGGCCGACCTCGCCGCCTACAGCGCGGGCGTCGCGGGCGAGGTCACCGTCGCCTCCTTCGCCACCGGCATCGCCCTCGTCCTCGCACCCGCCATCGGCACCCTGGTGACCCGTGCGCCCGGCGTCCGCCTCAAGGTGCTGGACGCCGAGGGGGACGCCAGCCTTCCGATGGTCCTCGACGGGCGGGCCGACCTCGCCGTGGCCGTCGAATACCGGGGCGCGCCGCGCGCCGACGACGCCCGGCTCACCCGCGTGCCGCTGTACGCCGAACCGTTCGAGGCGGTGCTGCCGCTCGCCCACCCGCTGGCGGCCGGCCGGGGCCCGATCGCCGTCGCCGACCTCGCCGCCGAACCCTGGATCGGCCCCTACCCCGGCAACCCCTGCCACGACGTGGTCCTGCTGGCCTGCGAGCACGCGGGTTTCCAGCCGCGCCTGGTGCACTCCTCGGACGACTTCCGCGCGGTGGTCGCGCTGGCGTCGGCCGGTGCCGGTGTCGCCCTGGTGCCGCGCTCCGCGCTGCGCGGGGTGGACCTCGGCCAGGTCGCGGTGCGGCCGGTGGACAGCGCCCTCGCGACCCGCCGGGTCTTCGCCGCGGTCCGGGCCGGGGCGGACGGACACCCGCTGATCCGTCCGGTGCTGGACGCCCTGGCCGAGGCGGCGGCGGCCACCGGGTGAACGACGGGACCCTCGCTGACATCGAGGAATGCGCCTGCCTCTGGGACGGGTCGGAGCCCGGCCGGGTTCTCCGCCGGGGCGGGATCGTCGACATCCCGACGATCTTCAACCGGATCACCCGCATGGTCCTGCTGATGGAGGACGGCGATGAACGGCGTGCGGTGACGGAGCGGATGCTGGACCACGGCGTTCCGCTGCCGGACGGCATCGGCCGAGGAACAGCCGGAAGGGGCGGGCCCAGTGGGCGGGTGGTCGGCTGTCCCGGCTCAGGGCGATCGGAACAGCTCGTCCAGGTGATGGGTGAGGATCGCCAGCGCGGCGTCACCGGTGCGCTGGCCGCCGAGCACGCTTGAGCCCAGGCCGTTGACCAGGGCCAGCAGTCCGGCGGCGGTCATCTCGGGGTCCTTGCCGGGGTCGATCTCCCCGGCCTGCCGGGCGGCGCGGATCTGCTTGGCGAGGAAGCCCTCCAGCAGGTCGGGCTGGGCCGTCCCGTGCTTCTCCAGCACTTCGGGATCGCTGAGCACCAGCGTGTAGTACGCGGCGTAGGTCCTGGTGATCCGGCGGCTCTCCGGATCGGTCGGCAGGATGCTCGACAGGACCGCGGTCACCAGCCCGCGCGGTGTGGACGGGGAGCCCGCCGCGCCGATCCACTGCGCCATCCGGGCCTGGATCTGGGCGCCGAGCCGGTCCAGCGCGTCCAGCAGCAGCCCTTCCTTGGTCGCGAAGTAGTACTGCACCAGCCGCAGGGAGACGCCGGCCTCGGCGGCGACCGCCCGCATGCTGGCCGACTGCAGACCCTGGGTGTCGGCGATGCGCAACAGTGCCTCGGCGATCTGCCGTCTGCGTTCCTCGTGATCGACCCGCACGTTCATGTGCACCTCCCTGGTACACCCGTATCATGTCGTGATACACACGTATCATGCGAATCAGCCAGTTCAGGAACGACCAGGCCAGGGACCGATTTCGGGCCGCCTACGAGCGGACTCTGGCGGACCTGTGGCCCGGCCCGCGGACGGCGCTGGACCTTCCGACCACGTTCGGGACCACCCGCGTCTACCGAGCCGGCCCGCAGAGCGGCGAGCCGATCGTGCTGCTGCCCGGCTCGGGCGGAAACGCGCTGATGTGGTACCGGTACATCGACGTGCTGGCTCGGCACCGCCCGGTCATCGCCGTCGACGCGATCGGCGAGCCGGGCGCGAGCGTGCAGACCGCCCCGATCGGCGACGGCCGGGACGGAGCCGACTGGCTGGACGAACTCCTGGCCGCACTGGAGGTGACGGCCGCCCAGGTCGTCGGCTGCTCCTACGGCGGCTGGCTGGCGCTCAACCACCAGATCCACCGCCCCGGCCGGGTCGCCTCCCTCACCCTGCTGGACCCCGCGGGCTTCGCCGGCACCGGCCCCCGGTTCTACGCCTGGCTGATCGCCGGCGGACTCGCCGCGGCCGCGCCGCGCCCGCTCCGCCCCCGGCTGGCCCGCCTGGTCGGCAACAGCGCCATCCTGGAGAGCGAACTGATGAGCCTGCTGCGGGCGTCGATGGGATTCCGCCGCGCACTCCCGGTGCCCCCGGTCTTCTCCGACGAGGAACTGCGCCGCCTGCGTGTCCCCGCGCTGTTCCTGCTCGGGGCGCGCAGCGCCATGCACGACGCGCGCGAGGTCGCCGACCGCCTCGGCCGGCTCGTCCCCTCCGCCCGGGTGGAGATCGTGCCCGGCGCCGGCCACGCCTTGCCGACCGACCGGCCGGACCTGGTGGCCGACCGCATCCTCCACACCGCCGGTCGGTAGTGCCACCGGGCCGGTCCCGGCGGGCCGCCGCCGATGAGCCGCGGCCGGCCGGGAGCCCCCGTCGCGGCAGTGCCGCCCGGATCGGGCTTTCGGCCGCGGTCCTCGGGTGCGCGGGCGGGGTCGGTGGCCCCTGTTTTCGAGGCGGGTGCCGGGCCTGGCATGATCGGTGCATGGTCGAACGAGTCATCGCAGCCTGTGACGGAGCCGCCAAGGGCAACCCCGGCCCGGCGGCCTGGGCCTATGTGGTTGCGGACAGTGCCGGGGCTCCCCAGCGCTGGCAGTCCGGTCCGCTGGGGCACAGCACCAACAACGTCGGTGAGCTGACCGCGCTGGAGCGACTGCTGGCCGCGACGGATCCCGCCGCGCCGCTGGAGGTCCGTCTCGACAGCACGTACACCCGCGACGCGGCGACGAAGTGGCTGGCGGCGTGGAAGCGCAACGGCTGGAAGACCGCGGCCGGCAAGCCGGTGGCCAACCGCGAGCTGATCCAGCGCATCGACGCGCTCCTGGAGGGGCGCGACGTCACCTTCGTCTATGTCCCCGCCCACCAGGTGAACGGCGACCCGCTGAACGCGGTCGCCGACAAGGCCGCCAGCGATGCCGCCCGTACCCAGGAGGGTGCCGGTGGCACCGCTGCCGACCTCCCGGTACCGGATCCCGTTCCGGCCCCGGCGCCGCGGGGCGGGCGCCGCGCCTCCTCGCCCGCGGCGAAGAGGACGTCCTCGGGCGCTCCGAGGACGCTGTCCGCGCGATACCCCGGGACGTGCGCGTGCACCCGCCCCTACGCCAAGGGCGACACGATCACCAAGGTCGGCACCGGCTGGGGACACCCGCAGTGCGCGGGTGCGCAGGCCTGAGCCCCGGCCAGCGGCCGTACCCGGGGCGTCGTCACCGGCATGACGGCAGGTAGGGGGACCTGAGCACCTGAGCCCGCCGTACCCCGGCGGGCCGACGCCGCCCGAGGGCCCGCCGGCGGATCGTGACGGCCCCTGCTCCGCCGTCACCTGCGCGGTTTCGCTATCTTGTTCGCTGCATCGCCGCGAAGCCGCGGCCATCGGGTCGCGGTCGCCACGTCGCGGCGGCGCAACCCGCCGTCAGGATCCCGGAGCCCACTTTCCATGGACGCCGTACCCGTCGCCGAGGGGCCGCAGGCCCCCGAGACGCCGCCCACCACCTGTTTCCGGCATCCCCGCCGGGAGTCGTACATCCGGTGCACCCGGTGCGAGCGCTACATATGCCCCGACTGCATGCGGGACGCGCCGATCGGCCACCAGTGCCCGGAGTGCGTGAGGGAGGGGCAGCGCAGCGTCCGGCAGGCCCGGACGGTCTTCGGCGGACGGCTCGTCAGCACGCCGGTGCTGACGTACCTGCTGATCGGCGTGAACGTCCTGGTGTACCTGCTGGAGCTGGTCCGGCCCTGGGCGGTCGAGCGCTTCGAGAACCTCGGCCAGGGCGTGCTGGGGCCGGACGGCCACCTGTACGTCGTCGAGGGCGGGGTGCTGCCGCCCGGCTTCCACGAGGCCGGGGTCGCGCACGGCGAGTGGTACCGGCTGATCACCTCGGCCTTCATGCACCTGCCCGCCACCGAGGGGCGGTTCGGCATCGCGCACATCCTGCTGAACATGTACTCGCTCTGGCTGTTCGGCCGGGTGATCGAGCATCAGCTCGGCCGCACCCGCTTCCTGGCGCTCTACCTGACCGCCGCTCTCGGCGGCTCCGTCCTCGGGTACGTGGTCGCGCCCGAGCAGGCCTCGCTGGGCGCGTCCGGGGCGATCTTCGGCCTGGTCGGGGCGTACTTCCTGATGACCCGGCGGATGCACCACGATCCACTCGGCGGCGGACGCCAGCTGGTGGGCTCGCTGCTCTGGCTGGTGCTCTCGGCCGGCTACACCTCCTGGCAGGGCCACCTCGGCGGACTGCTGGCCGGCGGCGCGCTGGGGGCCGCCCTGGTCTTCGCGCCCCGTACCGGCCGGGCGGCGGTGCAGACGGCCGGGGTCCTGGTGGTGCTCGCCGTGCTGGTACTGCTGGTGGTCGGCAAGACCTCCGAACTGTCCGCCGCCTCCCCCTGGGGCTGACGGGCCGTACGGGCGGTCCGTCAGCGGGCGGGGTCGGCCGGTGGCCGGACCCGAACGCCTCCCGGGCGGGGTCGACAGATCGCGTCGAGAAACCACGGTCGGTCGCCCGGCGGGTCGGGAACCGCCGGGCGACGCTCAGGAACGTCCGTGCTGTCAGCTGTCGAAGCCGAGGCCGAAGCGGTCGAGGGTGCGCAGCCAGAGGTTGCGCCGGCCGTTGTCGGCGTCGGCGCGGGTGAGCGCCCACTGGGTGATGCCGATGCCGATCGAGCGGGCCGGCTCGGGCGGGAAGGGCACCGGCTTGCGCCGGACCATCTCCAGAGCGGTGCGCTCGGTGCGCTCGCCGGCCAGCAGATCGAGCATCACCTCGGCGCCGAAGCGGGTGGCGCCGACGCCGAGGCCGGTGAAGCCGGCGGCGTAGGCGACCCGGCCGCCGTGCGAGAGGTCGAAGAAGGCGCTGAACCGGGTGCAGGTGTCGATCGCACCGCCCCAGGCGTGGCTGAACCGGACGTCGGCCAGCTGGGGGAAGGTCTGGAAGAAGTGCCCCGCGAGTGTCGCGAAGGTCTCCGGCCGCTGGTCGCGCTCCGCCCGGACCCGGCTGCGGAACTGGTGGACCACGTCGTACCCGCCCCACAGGATGCGGTTGTCGGCGGAGAGCCGGACGTAGTGGAAGTGGTTGGCGCTGTCGGCGAAGCCCTGGCGGTTGCGCCAGCCGACGGAGGCGAGCTGTTCCTCGCTGAGCGGCTCGGTCATCAGCGCGTAGTCGTAGACCGGCACGGTGTAGAGCCGGTGGCGGCGCAGCAGCGAGGGGAAGGCGTTGGTGGCGAGGGCGACGCGCCGGGCGCCGACCCGGCCGTACGGGGTGCGGACGGTGATCCCGCGCGGGGAGTCGGTCAGCGCGGTGGCCCGGGTGTGCTCGTGGATGCGGACGCCCAGGTCCAGGCAGGCCTGCTTGAGGCCCCAGGCGAGGCGGGCGGGGTTGACCATGGCCACGCCCTCGCGGTCCCACAGGGCGCCGAGGAAGGCGGGGGAGTCGATCTCGGCGCGGACGGCCTGGCGGTCGAGGAAGTCGAGTGTGCCGCCGTAGCGGGCGGCGAGTTCGGCGAACTCGTGCAGGCCGTCGACCTGGTAGGGCTCGGTGGCGACGACGAGTGAGCCGGTGCGCTCCCAGTCGCAGTCGATGCCGTACCGCTTGACGGTGTCCTCCATGGCCTGCAGGTTGGCGGCGCCGAGCCGCTCCAGCGTGGCGAGTTCGCCCGGCCAGCGCTGGTGCCCGTTGGCGAGGCCGTGGGTGAGGCTGGCCTCGCAGAACCCGCCGTTGCGCCCGGAGGCGGCCCAGCCGATCTCCTGCCCCTCGATCAGCACCACGTCGAGTGAGGGGTCGCGTTCCTTGGCGATCAGCGCCGTCCACAGCCCGCTGTAGCCGCCGCCGACCACCAGCAGGTCGCACCGGACGTCACCGACCAGGGCGGAGGCGGCCGTGGGACGGCCGGGGTCGTCGAGCCAGAACGGTACGGGCTGGGTGTCCTGGAGGGCGCGGACGGGGTCGGCCATGGCGGTGGCTCCTTCGGTGCATGGAGGGTCAGGGCCTCTGGATACGGTCATCAGACCGCCGGGCCGCTTTCAACGTCAATGGTGTTGACATAAGCCTCACGCCGCCGGGACCTCGATCCGGTCCAGGATCTCGGCGGCGATCGCCTCGGCCCCCGGCTCGTAGCGGTGCGCCAGGTCGCGGAACAGCCGCTCGGCGGCCTCGGCCGGCCAGTCGGCGGGCAGATGCCCGGCCGGCAGGTGCGGATCGCCCCGGACGAGGTCCAGTCAGTCGGTGTGCAGCAGGAGCCGGCGGGCCAGGTCGTCCTCGGCCGCGCGCCGGGCTCGGCGCCGCCCCAGCGGGCCAGGAAGGCGCGGTAGCCGACGGCGGTCGAGGCGAGGTCGAAGGCGGCCGGCAGGCCGGCGGCCTCGGTGGGGGCGGCGGCCCGGCCGTGGAAGATCCGCAGGTGGCCCTCCAGCCCGAGCCCCTCGACCAGGGCGGCCACGTCCACCTCGCCGGGCGCCGTCCACAGGCCGCTCTGCAGCGGGGCGAGCCCGCCCCGGACCAGCCGGGAGCGCAGGTCGTGCCGTTCGCGGCGCCAGGCCCCGGGGAGGGAGAAGCCGACCACCGTCCAGGTGCCGTCCCACTCCCGGTTGACGGCGCCGGTGCGCCAGATCCGGCCCCTGGTCGAGGAGTTCGGGGTGAAGGGCTTCAAGTTCCACCCCAGTATCCAGGCCTTCCACCCCAATGACCGGCTCTCCTGCCCGCTGTACGAGGCCATCGAGGAGGCCGGTGCGATCGCCGTCTTCCACACCGGCCAGACCGGGATCGGCGCGGGCGCGCCCGGGGGGCGGCGGCATCCGGCTCGAGTACTCCAACCCGATGGACGTGGACGACGTCGCCGCCGGCTTCGCCGCGCCGCCGGTCAAGGACGAGGTCCGCCCGAAGATCCTCAAGGAGAACGCGGCCCGGCTGCTCGGCCTCGACGGGAGGTGAGGAGGCCCATGCGCAACCAGGGCTGACCGAATCCGAACGCGCATTCCGGATCGGCGATATGACGACCCATCATCCCACCTCCGCCACCGTGACCGACCCCGCCGCCCTCGCCGCCACCATCACCTCCGCCGCCCGTGACGGTCGCGCCCTGGTCGACCAGGAACTGGAAGAAGGCCTGCGCTCGCTCGCCGTCCCCGTCCACGACGGCCACGTCGTCGCCGCCGTCAACGTCGCCCTCCACGCGGGCCGTGGCACCCCCGCCGAAACCCGCGCGATCCTCCTCCCGCCGCTGCGCGAAACCGCCGCCGCCATCACCGCCGACCTCGCCACCGTCCGCCGCTGGTCCGGACCGCCGATCCCCTGACTCGCCGTAGGGCGGTCTCCGTGCCGCGGTCGGCAGCGTCGGCGACGCGATCAGGGTCCTGTTCGGCGGGCCTCCTGGCTGACGGACGGCCCCGGTGCTTCGAGTCGGCTCCGCCGCGTGCCCGCCGCAGGGAGGCGGGCCGCGGCGGCGTCGAGGAGGAGGTCGAGGGCGTAGGGGTAGCCGCTGCGGCGCATGTCGGTGGCGAGGAGGTGGGCCGTGGCGGCGATGTGGGGGTGGGTGGTGGCGTCGAGGCGGGCGTAGGAGGCCTGCCAGACCTCGAGGTCCGCTGTCTGGGCGGCGACGGGCAGGGCGAGGGCGGCGGCGTCGAGGGCGGCGAAGCCGAGGCTCTGGTCGACGAAGGCGTGGTAGATCCGGACGGCCTCGGGGTCGGGGAAGCCCGCCGCGCGCAGGATTCCGAGGAGGGTTTCGACGGCGGCGATCTCGTGGGTGCGGCCGGTGGTGCGGTGGGCGGCGAGCAGGGCGGCCTGCGGGTGGGCCTGGTAGGCGGAGTGGATGCGCAGGCCGAGGGAGCGCAGATCGGCGCGCCAGTCGCCGGTGGGCTGCCAGCCGGCCCGGGCGCGGCCGATGAGTTCGTCGGCGACGGCGAGCAGCAGGTCGTCGGTGCTGCGGAAGTAGCGGTAGACGGCGCTGGGGTCGGCGCCGAGCGCGGCGCCGAGCCGCCGTACGGTGAGCGCTTCGGCGCCGTGCTGGCCGATCAGCCGGAGCGCGGTGTCGACGATCAGCTGCGCGGAGAGGACGACACCCTGCTTGGTGGGCCGCCTGCGCCGCCGCTGGGGCTCGGGGACTACGCGTTCGCTCATGCCGGGAAGGCTATGTCAACGTCCTTGACGTAGGAAGGGCCGGACGGAGGAGGGCCGGATCTCCAGCAGGGTGGGGACGAGCGCGCCGGTCGGTTCCCGGCTGCCGCTCTCCAGGGCGGCCATCAGCAGCTCGATGCCCTTCTCCGCGACGAGGGCGGGCTGGAGGCTGAGCGTGCTGACCGGGGGGTGGGTGTCGGCGGCGGAGGCGTCCTCGCTGGCGCGGACCAGCAGCAGGTCGTGCGGGACGGCCCGGCCGGCTCTCCGGCAGCCCAGCGGATCCGACAGCTTCGACATCGCGCTCGGCGTCTGCGAGCACCGAGACCGCCCCGGGCGCCGACGCCACCGCCCTGCTGCGGGACGGCCGCATCTCCGTCACCCCCGTCACCGCCGATCGCACCTATGGTGTCCGCACGGTTGACCCCCAGGAGCTCAACCGGCTCCGGCACTACATCGAGCACGAGGCCCCGCGCCCGTGACCCCAACGCGGGGCCCCGAGCCCGTGACCCCCAGCGGAAAGAGCAGCGCATGACCACCGCAGGACCGCAGGACCACCCGGTCGTCCCGACCCGCCAGGGCCCGGTGCGCGGCGAGCGCCGCGCCGGCGGCAGCGTCCGCTTCCTCGGCGTCCCGTACGCCCAGCCGCCCGTCGGCGACCTGCGGTTCGCCGCGCCCGTGCCGCCCCGGCCGTGGACCGGGGTGCTGGACGCGACCGCCTACGGGCCGACCGCCCAGCGCCGCCCGTTCGGCGAGGTCACCACCATCCCCGAGCCGACCATCCCCGGCGGGTCCATCCTCAACCTCAACGTCTTCACCCCGGATCCCGCCCCGGCCGCCGGCCTGCCGGTGCTGGTCTGGATCCACGGCGGCGGCTTCGTCGCCGGCTGCTCCGCCAGCCCCTGGTACGACGGCGCGGCCTTCAACCGGGACGGCGTGGTCGTGGTCTCGATCGGCTACCGGCTCGGCATCGAGGGCTTCCTGCACCTGCCGGACGCCCCCGACAACCGGGGCGTGCGGGACTGGATCGCCGCGCTGGAGTGGGTCCGCGACAACATCGCGTCCTTCGGCGGCGACCCGGCGAAGGTCACCGTCGCCGGGCAGTCGGCGGGCGGCGGCGCAGTGCAGACACTGCTCGCGACCCCGGCCGCCCGGGGGCTGTTCCGCGCGGCGATCTCGGCCTCCGGCGCGGTGATGCGGCCGCAGGACCGCGCCTGCGCGGAGTCCGCCACCCAGCTGTTCGCCGACCGCACGGGGGTGCCCGCCACGGCGGCCGCCCTGCGGGACGCCACCGACGCGGAGCTGCTGGCCTTCCAGGACGCGCTGGACGCCCCCGGTGAGGGACGGGACGGGCTGCCTGCGCTGCTCCTCGCGCCCTTCGCCGATGGCGAGCTGGTCCTGGTGCCGGTGCAGGAGGCGCTGGCCGACGTGGACGTGCCGCTGCTGCTCGGCTTCACCGCGCACGAGTTCGCGGCCCCGGCGGAGGAGGGCGTTTCCCCGGCGGAGGCCGAACTGCTCGGCCTGCTCGCCGAGTTGGGACTGGACGACAGCCGTGCCGCGCGCTTCCTCGCCGAGCGCCCGGGAGCGGGCGGCGGCGAGGCGATCACCGACTGGCTGTTCCGCGCCCCCGCCCTGGCGGCCGCCGACGCCCGGTCCGAGGGCGAACGCCCCACCTGGCTCTACCAGTTCGACTGGTCGGGCACCGCTCCCGGTCGCACCGGGCAGGCCTACCACTGCATCGACCTGCCCTTCGCCTTCGACCTGCTGGACGCCGAGGGAGCCGAGGCGGCCCTCGGCGCCCACCCGCCGCAGGCGCTGGCCGACGCCGTCCACGGCGCCTGGGTCGCCTTCGTCCGCGACCTCGACCCGGGGGCGGCCTGGCCGTCGTACCGGGACGGGCGCGCCACCATGCGATGGGGTGTCGAACCCCGGGTGGAGCGCGACCCGTTGCGCGCCGTCCGGGAGATCTGGCTCCTCTGACGCGGGGAACCGGGGGAGTCTACGTGCGGCCCGGAGTTCGGGACCTGCCTCCCGCCCGGGCCGCCCGGTCTGCTGCTCGCCCTGATCGCGAGGAGAGGCCGGGGCCGGCACAGTCGACCGCCCCACCTGAGGCAACCGGAGCGGGACGGGCGACCGCGCCCGCCGACACCGTCGGCGGGCGCGGTCGTGTCTTCCCGGCCTCGGTCCACCGGCCCGTCGGCGCCTGCGCGTCGGCTCGGTCTTCTCCGTCGCCGCCGCGGTTCGGGAGTCACCCGCTCGGCCATGGGGCGCTTATGACAACAGCATTGACCTGTGAAGGGCTTGCGGGTTGCATGGCCTGCCACCGGCCCGTTCGGCCGAACCCCCCCACGAAGACGGCGGTGACCCGTTGGCAAACTTGCTCAACGACGCGGGCCCAGACCCGAGAACCCGGACCACCGGGACCACCCGGCCCGCACTGCGCAGGTCGCTGGGCGTCGGCGGCGCCGTGGCGCTCGCCGCATCGAGTACGGCGGCCACCAGCAGTATCGGCATCGGACTCGGTCTGATGGCAGGCATCGTCGGTCTGCACCTGCCGGCGATCATGGGACTGGCCTTCCTGCCCGTCCTCGCCATCGCGGGCGGCTACGGACGGCTCAACCGGGTCGACCCCGACGCCGGGAGCAGCTACCGGTGGGTGGGCGCGGCCCTCAACCCCTGGCTGGGCTTCCTGACCGGCTGGGTCAACATCCTCGGCACGGTCGTGTTCATGGCCTACACCACCACGGTGACCGGATCCGCGCTGATCCAGCTGCTCGGTGCGGCCGACGTGCACAGTGTCGCGGGCCTGTCCCTGAGCCCGGACTCCACCCTTCAGTGCACCGCCCTCGGCATGGTCGTGCTGATCGCGTCGGCGCTGGTCGCGGTGCGCGGGCTCGACCTCGCCGCCCGGCTGCAGAAGTACCTGCTGATCTTCGAGTACGTCGTGCTGCTCGGCTTCTGCGGATACGGCCTGTTCGCCGGCGACCAGCCCTTCTCGCTCGACTGGTTCAATCCGCTGGCCATCCCCTCGTTCCACGCCCTCGCCCAGGGCATGGTGCTCGCGGTGTTCTGCTACTGGGGCTTCGAGTCGGTCTTCAGCGTGGGCGAGGAGGTCCGCGACCCGCGCGACGCCTCGCGCGGCGGCTTCATCGCCCTCACCGTGATGATGCTGCTCTTCGTGCTCGCCGGCACCGCCTTCCAGCGCGTTCTCCCCATCGACGAGTTGGTCGGCAACGGGGCGCAGGGCCTGACGTACTTCGGCAACCGGCTCGCCGACCAGCCGCTCGCCGCACTGCCGCTGATCGCCCTGACCTTCTCGGCCATGGCCTCGCTGCAGGCCTCCGTCGTGCCCACCGCGCGCGGAATGTTCGCGATGGGACGCGACGGCACCCTCGGACCCGTCTGGACGCGCCTGCACCCCCGCCACGGGACCCCCGCCGCGGGCACCCTGCTGGTCACGGCGATCGCCACCGCCCTCGCCCTGCTGTCGCTGGTCATTCCCACCGTCAGCTCGCTGATCTCCGCCACGGTCAACGCGATCGGCATCGTCGTCGCCCTCTACTACGCCCTGACCGCCGTCGCCGCCGCCGTCCGCTTCCGGTCCCTGCTGCGCACCTCGCCCGTCGAGGCGCTGCGGGCGGTCGTCGCCCCGCTGCTCGGCGCGGCCACCCTGCTCGGCGTCGGCGGATACCTCGCCTGGAGCTTCTACGACTCGGCCGACCACTTCGAACTCTCCGCGGAAAACGGCTGGTTCGAGCTGCTGATCCCGGTGCTGATGGTCGGCTCCGGCCTGCTGGCCGCCGCCTGGGCCCGCTGGCACCGCCGATCGCCGTACTTCACCGCCGGGTTCGGAGCGGGCAATGCCGACGGCCGGGCCGGTGCCGACAGCCGGGCCGGCGACGACGGCCCGCTCGCCGCCGACATCCCGGCCGGCAGCGGCAGTTCGGCCCGCACCGTCTGACGGACGCCGCGCGGTCCCGTCCGCGCGCTGCGCCGCCCTTTCCCACCGCGGTCCCCCCGAAGACCGCCGACCCCAGTTGGAGCACGTCCATGCACCAGGCAGACCTGGTATTCACCCACGGTCCCGTCCACACCGGGGACTCCGCCCGGACCCGGGCGAGCAGCCTCGCCGTGACCGGGGAGCGGATCACGGCCGTCGGCCACGACGAGGTACGGGAGCTGATCGGCCCGAAGACCGAAGTGATCGACCTGCGAGGCAAGTTGCTGCTCCCGGGCTTCCAGGACTCGCACATCCACGCCGTCTACGGCGGCGTGGAGCTCGCCCAGTGCGACCTCACCGGCACCACCGGTGTCGACGAGTACCTCCGGCGCGTCCGCGAGTTCGCCGATACCCACCCCGAGCGGGCGTGGATCACCGGCGGCGGCTGGTCGATGGAGAGCTTCGACGGCGGCCTGCCGACCCGGCAACTGCTCGACTCCGTGGTCCCCGACCGCCCGGTCTACCTGCTGAACCGCGACCACCACGGTGCCTGGGCCAACACCCGCGCGCTCGAACTCGCCGGTCTCACCCGGCAGAGCCCGGACCCGGCCGACGGCCGGATCGAGCGGGAGCAGGACGGCACGCCCAGCGGCGTCCTCCAGGAGGGCGCCACCGGCCTGGTCGCCCGGCTCGTCCCGCCGACGAGCGCGGCCGAACGGCTGGCCGGGCTGCTGCGGGCCCAGGCGCTGCTGCACTCGCTCGGCATCACCGGCTGGCAGGACGCCCTGCTCGGCGAGTTCAACGGCCAGCCCGACCCCTCGGACGCCTACCTCGCCGCCGCCCGGGACGGCTCCCTCACCGCCCGGGTCACCGGCGCCCTCTGGTGGGACCGCGATCGGGGCGCGGAGCAGATCCCGGAGCTGGTCGCCCGGCGGGCGGCGCTGCGCCACGGCCGCTTCCGGGCGGACTCGGTCAAGATCATGCAGGACGGCATCGCGGAGAACTTCACCGCGGCCCTGGGCAGCCCGTACCTGGACGCCTGCGGCTGCGCCACGGCCAACTCCGGTCTGAGCTTCGTCGATCCGGTGGCCTTGCGGTCCTACGTCACCGAGCTGGACGGGCTCGACTTCCAGGTGCACTTCCACGCGCTGGGCGACCGCGCGGTGCGCGAAGCACTGGACGCCGTCGAGGCCGCTCGGGCCGCCAACGGCCGCCGCGCGACCCGGCACCACCTCGCCCATCTGCAGGTGGTCCACCCCGACGACGTGCCACGCTTCGCCCGGCTCGGCGCGATCGCCAACATCCAGCCGCTGTGGGCCGCCCATGAGCCGCAGATGGACGAGCTGACCATCCCCTTCCTCGGTCCCGAACGCGCGGCCTGGCAGTACCCGTTCGGTTCCCTGCTGCGGGCCGGTGCCACGCTCGCGGCCGGCAGCGACTGGCCCGTCAGCAGCCCCGACCCGATCGCCGGCCTGCACGTCGCGGTCAACCGGATGGAGCCCGAAGCCACCGACGGCCGGGTCTTCCTTCCCGAGCAGCGCCTCGACCTGGCGAGCGCCATCGCCGCGTACACGGCGGGCTCGGCCCACGTCAGCGGCCTGGACGACACCGGGATTCTGCGGGTCGGCCGGCTGGCGGACCTGGTGGTGCTCGACCGCGACGTCTTCGCCGCGCCGGCGGAGGAGATCTGCGAGGCCAGGGTCCTCCGGACCTATACGGGGGGCGCGTTGGTGCACTCGGCCGAGTGAGGTCCGGCGTCCTGGCCGTGGCCCCTCGCCCGCCCCGTCCTCCGCACGTGACACGTGCGGAGGACGGCCCCGGCTGTCGCCGGTGCCCGACGCGTAGGGTGGATCCGCCTGATGACCGTCCGTCCCGTAGCAGGAGCTTCCATGAGTGAGACCGCCGTTCCCGATGCCGTGCTGCCGGTCGGGGTGATCGGCCTCGGCGACATCGCGCAGAAGGCCTACCTGCCGGTCCTCACCGCCCTGCCCGGACTGGACCTGCGGCTGATGACCCGGGACCGGGCCAAGCTCGACCGCCTCGGCGAGACCTACCGGATCGCCGCCGGGCACCGCTTCACCGACCTCGGTGAGCTGATCGGCTCCGGCATCCGGGCCGCCTTCGTGCACGCCGCCACCGACCAGCACGTCCCGATCGTCGAGCAGCTGCTCACCGCGGGCGTGGACGTCTACGTGGACAAGCCGCTCGACTACACCCTGGACGGCGCCCGCCGGCTGGTGGACCTCGCCGAGCGCACCGGCCGCTCGCTCATGGTGGGCTTCAACCGCCGCCACGCCCCGGGCTACCTGCTCGCCAAGGAGCGCCCGCGGGACCTGATCGTCCTGCAGAAGAACCGCGAGGGCCTGCCCGAGGCGGCCCGGTCCCTGGTCTTCGACGACTTCATCCACGTGGTGGACACCCTGCGGTTCCTGGTGCCCGGCGAGATCGAGCACGTGGACGTCCGCTCCCGCACCCGCAACGGTCTGGTGGAGCACGTCGTCCTCACCCTCGCCGGTGAGGGCTTCACGGCGCTGGGCATCATGAACCGCGTCTCGGGTTCGACCGAGGAGATCCTCCAGGTCTCCGGCGCGGATTCCAAGCGCGAGGTGGTCAACCTCGCCGAGGTGATCGACCACCGCGGCCAGCCCACCGTCCGCCGCCGTGGCGACTGGGTCCCGGTGGCCCGCCAACGCGGCATCGAGCAGGTGGTGCAGTCCTTCCTGGAGGCCCTCCGGGCCGGAAAGACCCTCACCGCCCGCGACGCGCTGCGCACCCACGAGCTGTGCGAGCTGATCGTCGAGCGGATCGAGTCCGCCTGACACCGGCGGCGGCCCGGCACCGCCGGGCCGCGACCCGCGCCGGGCGCCCCGGTACGAGCGAGGGGCGGGCGGCCTCGTCCGAGACCGCCCGCCCTGTTCACCCCGGTGAGGCTCAGCCGCCGCTCTTGCGGCGGAAGTTGCGCTTGCCGCCGGCCGCGCTGTGCGCACCGTGGATCTTGCCGTCGGCGCCCGGGCCGCCGCCCGCACCGTCCGTGCGGACGCCGTGCTTGCGCTCCAAGGCGGCGAGGAACTTCGCCTTGACGTCGTCCTGGGCGGGCGCGGCGGCCTCGCCGGCCGCGGGTGCCTCGGAAACGTCGGTTGCCGCTATGTCATGCGTATCGCTGCTCATGCAGGACCTCCTGGACGGGGTGGAGCCGGATCACGCGCTCACCGCACACAATGCCACGTCCCGAGGGGTGCGCCGGCCGCGCGGCCACCGGCCGGCCCCTCAGGTCCGTCGACGTGAGGGGCCCGGCCGGTGCGGCGGACCGGCAGATCATCAGCAGATCAGCAGGAAAGCGTCCCATTCCTGGCCGGTGTCGCCGGCACGGGCGTGGGCGTGCAGGGCGAGGGCCGCGCCCGCCGTCCCCTCCAGCAGGCCGGACGGCCCGTCGGCACCGAGCGCGGTGTCGAGCCCGGCCGCGACCGCGGCGGCGAGCGCGGGCAGGTGTGCGGCCAGCTCGGCGGATCCGGACTCCTCGGCCATGCGCTGCGCGATCCGCAGCAGGCCGCCGGTGCCGTGGCAGAGGCCGGGACCGTCGAGATTCCAGCCGGACGGGTCGCGCAGCGTGTCGGCCAGGGCCGCGACGGCGGTGGCCCGCCAGTCGGAGCGGCCCAGGGCGGTGCCCGCCAGGAAGAGCGCGCGGGCCGCACCGGGGGTTCCGTAGCACCAGGCCGCCCGGGTCGGCGGGTCGGCGGGCAGCCGGCCGGCCTCCTCGTCCTCGATGCGCACGGTCATCGGCCAGGAACCGCCGGTGCCGGGGTGGGCGGTGTCGGCGTGGGCGGTACCGGGGCCGCCGGTGCCGGGGCGGGCGGGGACCCGCCGGGCGGCGAGCCAGCCCGCCAGCGCCTCGATCGCCTCGTCCTGGCCGGGCACGCGTGCGCCGTGCAGCCGGGCCAGCGCCAGCAGCGCGAGCGGTCCCGGAACCCCGTGTGCCAGACCGAGGTTGAGATGGCCCCGGGGGTGCTCCGGATCCGCGCCGGGCAGCCCCGGTCCGCCGGCGGTCCACCAGCGCGGCAGCACGCCGTCGCCCGGCCCGGCCAGTTCGACCAGCGCGGTGAGCAGGTCGGCCAGCGCCGGTCCGTGCGGCTCCAGTGCGAGCAGCAGCCGGCCGAGGCCCGCCGCGCCCGAGACGGTGTCGAAGGTGTGCGCGCGCAGGCCCGCGCCGGCGGCCAGGTCGGCGCGGAGCCCCGCGGTGCGGCCGGCGGCGGCCTGCCGGACCCGGGGCACCAGCCCGTCGAGCAGCGTGCGGTACTCGTCGGGGCGCCGGGCCATGGTGCGGGCGGCGAAGGCGATCGCGGCGGCACCGGAGTAGAGCCCGCCGCCCCGCATCGCCCCGGGGGACCGCACGGCGGCGGCGAGGTGCCCGTGTGCGGCGCGGCGCAGCCCGGCGTCGTCCTCGCCCAGGACGGCGAGCGCGAGCGCGGCACCGCTGCGACCGGAGCCGAGCGCGTGCGCCGCGCCCTGCGGCGAGCCGCCGGGCCCGCCGTCGGCGGCCGGGCCGCCCGGCGGCTCGGCCGCGTCGGGCCTGCTGAGCAGCTCGGTCACCGCGCGCACGGTCTCCGTCGCATTCATCGTGCCTCCCTCGGGCTCGACCGGCGGGCCCGGTGGGCCTCGACGGCTCCTCTGGCCAGCGCGTAGGCCCGGCGCTCGGCCTCGCGGTCGATCCCGACCAGCCGGTTGTGGCCCATGTGCAGCAGCGAGGCCAGCACCGGGTCGACCGACGGCGGGTCCAACCGGGCCGCGTACCGCGCGAGTTCGGCCGCCCGCTGCTGCCAGGCCGCGAGCAGCGCGGGATCGGCGGGCAGCAGGCCTCCGGCCGGGGCGGTCGGCCCGTCGGGGCCGATCGCCCGCAACGCGGCCGCGCGCAGGGCCCGGAACGCCTGGTGGTGCTCGTGCGACTTCGGGTACACCGCGGCCAGCCACGCGCCGGCCGACGGTCCGCCGGGTGCGGCTGCCGGGGGCCGGGGTCCGGCTCCGGGACCACGTGACCCGGCGTCGGCGACGGTGCCGGTGTCGGCGGCAGGACGGTCCGCCGGCGGCCCACCGCGGCCGGCCAGGAAGGACTGCGCGGTGCCGGCGATGTTCACGGCGGCCAGCAGCTCCCGGGAGAGCCCGCGTTCGGCCCGGGCCAGCCGCAGCGCGGCGAGCGCGACCAGGCTGTCGGCGTGGAAGACCCGTTCGGCGTCCGCGAGCACCTCGGCGCCGCCGTAGCGGTCGGTCTCCGGGGCGTAGCTCTCCAGGCGCAGGTCGGCGGCGAGCCCGGCCCGGCGCAGTTCCAGCGCCCAGTCGTGCAGCGCGGGCAGCAGGTCCCCGGCGAGGGCCTGCGGTGCGCCGTGGAAGCGCAGTCGCAGATGCGGTGCCGGGTCCTGGTAGCGGATGAAGAACCAGCGGTCCACCTCGCCCGGCAGCGTGCCGACCAGCCGGGGCAGGTGGTCGGCCAGGATCTCGTCCTGACGTGCCTCGGTGGCCACCAGCCGGGCGAACAGCCAGGAGCCGCCGGGCAGTTCGACGGTCCGGTGGTGCCGGGCGGGCAGCGGGCGGCGGGGCCGGGCCGCCGCCGGCGGGGTCGCCCTGCGGCGCAGCGGGACCACCAGCTCGGCGGTCCGCGCGCCGTCCGGCCCGCGCAGCCAGCCGCCGTCGCCGACGGGGGCGAGTTCCTCCTGGAGCACGGTGGGCCCGGCGGAGCGCGCCTGGCTGTGCAGCAGCTGCTGGTGCCACGGGAGGTTGAGGTCCAGGCTGATCCGCTGGTCGCCGCTGACCAGCCGGACGGCGGCCGGCACCCCCCAGCGGCGGCGCCAGCGGGCCAGCCCCTCGGCCCACTGCTCGAACGGGGCCGAGGCGGCGGGGACGGGCGCGGTCAGCCGCCAGGCGGCCGGGGCCAGCACCACCCGGCCCCGGCGGACCCGGGGCAGCGCGGGCGTGCTGCTCGCCGCGCCCCAGTCCCAGGGCTGCCAGGGCCGCTGCCCGGTCAGCGTCACCTCCTGAAGGAAGCGGGCCGCGTTGGGCGCGCCGCTGCGCAGGTTGAGCGCGTGATGGGTGGTGGCCCTGACCTCCCGGCCGAGGCGGCGGGAGTACACCGCGAGCCGCTCGGGATCGGCCAGCACGACCAGGTCGTCCAGCGGCAGCACGGCGGGGCCGCCCGGGTCGGCGAAGGCGCTGACCACCACCCGGTGGTCGAGCCAGCGCGGGGTCAGCGCGATGTTGGCGTGGCGCGGACGGTACGGGGTGAACTCCAGGTGCGCTTCGAGCGCGTCGTCGTCGCCGGCCCCGGCGGCCTCGGCCAGCAGCGCCGCACCGGCGAGGGCCGGGTCGTCCGCCGGCGCACCCGCACCCGGCGCACCCGCGACCAGGGTGGCGAAGCGGCCGAAGGTGGCCCCGGCGCGGTCGCTGCCGGCCACCGGGGAGAGCACGAGTCGGAAGTCCCCGGCGTCCAGCGCCTCGACGGAGTCCGCCGCCAGTTCGGCGTACAGCTCCAGGGAGGCGGGAGGGGTGTCGGCGGCGCCGTCCGTCCCGTTGCGCGGCGGCGTCAGCCGGGCCAGCAGGTCGTCGTCCAGGACCACTTCGGGCAGCAGGCCGTCCGGCCCCCGGTCGGCGAGGGCGCCCGCCGCCAGTTCGGCCAGCAGCCGGTCGCGGGCCGCGTCGGCGTCGGTACGGGCGCGGGACGGCTGCGGGTTGGCCGAGCCGCGCCCGCCGGCCGGGCGCCGGTAGCCGGCCGGCGGCCCCAGGCCGGTGTCGGGGTCGAGCAGTTCGGCCAGCGGGACGGGGCTGTCCGTCCCGTACCGCTCGATGAACTCCACGTGGTACGAGCGCAGATGCTCGGGTGCGGTGGTCGGCGGCGACAGCCGCCAGAGGACCGCGGCGGCCTGCTCCAGCTCGGTGCGGACCTGGTTCGGCAGGACCACCTCGGCGTCCAGCGCGAGGTCCGCGTGGAGCGGGCGGTCCGCCGGGGCGAGCCGGGTCATCCGGGCCCGGGCCTCGCGCAGCAGGCCGGTGGCCCGTCCGCGCGGCAGGGCGGCGGCTCGCGTCAGCACGTCCCGGACGGCGGCGAGTTCGGCGTGCACCGGGTGGCCGGCGGGCAGCCGGTCGAGGACATGGCCCAGCAGGTCGGTGCTGTCCGGCGGGGGCGTCAGGTCGGTGAGCAGGAAGCCCTGTCCGACCAGCGAGCGGACCAGCGCCGCGACCGCCTCGGCCGGGGCCGCCGGGAACTCGGCGGCCAGCGCGGCAAGCAGTTCGGCGTGCCGGACCGGTTCGGCGGCGGCCTCGACCGCGGCCCGGACCACGGCGGTGGCCCGGACGGTCCGCTCGGCGACCGGCTGCGCCTCGGCGCCGGCGCGGGGCCGGCCCTCGGGCAGGTAGGGCAGGACCAGCCGGTCACCGCGCAGGCGGGCCTGCTGGTCCACGGCCAGCCGCAGCCCGGGCAGCACCGCCGGGTCGGTCCGCAGCCGGTCCAGCAGGGGGAGCAGCCAGCCGAGGTCGGGCCGGAAGACGCGGCGGTCCGCCCCGTCCCAGCGGACCTTGGCCGCCGCGTCGAACCGGGCCGGTGCGACGGCGGCCATCAGTCCGAACGGGGTCGGCCGGGTGGCCATCCGCAGCCGGTAGCGGCTGACCGCCTCGGCCGCCCGGCGCAGGGCGGCGGGGCGGGGCGTGGCGCCGGCGGCGGTCTGGTCGAGCAGGTCGGCCAGGGAGGGGCTGGAGACCTCGATGGCCTCCCGCAGGGCCGGGTCGGCGGCGGCCTCGGCGAGAAGGGCCCGCAGCGCGGCGCCGTCGGGCCCCGGCGTCGGCGAGTGTGCCGGGCCGGCCGGGTGCTCGGGGCCGGCCGGGACCGTGCGGCGCTGCGAGCGCGGCAGCGCCGGTGTCCGCAGCAGGACCGGGCCGGTCGCGGTGAAGGGTCCGTCCTGCCGCGTTCCGTGCGTCTCGCCCACCGTGCTCCTCGTGCCGCGTGCCGATGCCGTCACCGCCGTGGTGCGGGCGTGGGTCGCGCCCCTGACGGCGGGTCGGGTCGTGTCTATCCCGGAGATCGAAAGCTGTCTACTGTTGATCGAGGGCTGTCAATAGTTGGCTGAATTTGTCTATTCATCTGTGCGCAGTCATTGTCGGACCCATGCACGAGTGCCTAGCGTCCGCATCAGTTCGCCGCGGTCAGTCGCGGCACTGACGAAGGGAGGCCCCCATGGCCACCGACATGCAGGAGCTGTTCGACCTCGACGTGCAGGACCTGGTCTCGGCCGAGATCGGCGAGCAGGAGGAGGCTGTCATCAGCATCTCCTGTGAGGGGTCCTGCACCCGCCCGTACTGCATCTGATCCAGAGGCAGCACCGGTACCGGAGGGCGCGGTTGCCCGGACCGTTCATTCGGTCCGGGCGGCCGCGCCCTTGCGCGTCCAGGCAGGCCAGAGGGCACCGGCGGATCGCCGGTGCCCTCTGCCGTTCCGCTCCGCCGTTCCCGGCCGTCCGCTCAGCCGCCGGCGGCCAGCGGTCCCCGGCCCGCCGCGGCCGGACCGTCGTCCGCCACCGGCCCGGGCAGCGGCTCGGGCAGCGGTCCCCGGGCCAGCCGCAGCAGTTCCTCCGGGGTCAGCCCGGCCAGCCGGGCGCGGCCCAGCCGGAGCACCTCGGCGGCCGTGGCCAGCAGCTCCGCCGTGGTCGCCGGGCGCTCCGGCAGTCCGTCCGCCCAGCCGCCGCCGGCCAGCCACTCGCCGACGGCGCCGCGCAGCTGTCCGGTGCCCACCTCCCGGACGGTGAACGAGAGGTGCACCGACAGCCCCTGACGGCCCGTCGCGCTGTGCGGGGCACCTCGCGGCACGTACAGCACCTCACCGGGCCGGAGCACCGTGCTGAGCGCCACCGCCCCGGGCTCCGGGGCCAGCCCCGGGCGCCAGCGCCCGTCGGCGGGGGACTCGTGGACCGTCCACTCCTTCTCCCCGGCGAGCTGCACGACCAGCACGTCCGCGTCGTCCCGGTGCACGTCCAGCCCGCGTTGGCCGGCACCCGTGGCGAAGCAGAACGCCTCGGTCCTGCGGCCCAGTTCGACCGCGATGTCGGCGGCCAGCGCGCGCACGGGCGCGTGCCACTGGTCCAGCTGCGGCAGCAGCAGCGAGGCGCCCTCGGCCAGCAGGGCGGCGATCCGGACCGGATCGGCGAAGCCGTCCTCCCGGCGCCCGGCCACCGTCCGGACCGCGCAGAACTCCGCGGCCGGGACGACCGCGCCGGCCTTGACCATCTCGACGTACGGCACCCGCAGCAGGCCGCCCCACAGCACGGCGTCCAACTCGCTCGGCCGGGGCAGCCCGGGCGGCCACTCGGCGGTGCGGAACACCTCCGGCCGGCGTTCCTCCAGCATCCTGGCGAAGGCCGCCGTGTCCCCCACCAGACCGGCCAGTACTCGTGTCATCGTCCATTCCCTCCATTCGGCGGCCCACCACCTGCTGACCGCTGGATAACCTACGGGTGAACACCGGGAACCGGTTCACCGACCGGTTCGCCGCCCGACCGGGACCGGTCGGCTTCACGCCACATCGGGACGGTCGGCGCGCACCACCCGCCGAACCCGCCCTCAGGACGGATCGCCGCCCCGACCGGGCGGCCGGCGGTCACGCCGTCGACGGCCACCGGCACCCCCGGCCGCCGGCCGGATCCCGGTCCTCGCTGGTCAGCGCGGTCCGGAAGGGCGGACCTGGCCCGCTCCCGGCGCGGGCCCGCACCGGCCGCCGCCCCCGGCACCACCCCCGACCGGCCGGCCGGCGCCGGCGCCGCCCCGAACGCACGCTCCGGTCGATCCGGGCACGCGTGGGGAACATCACATCCGCGGGGACCGGCCTTGGCGTGGACCGGGTGGTCCACCGGTTGCCGGGAGGAACGGCCGGCCGCGACGGCCCGGCGCGGCCTGAGCGGAGTCGGCGGCGGAGTCGGCGGGAGACCTCGGAGGGGTGACGACGGGTCCTGCCTGCGGGGGGTTCACGCAGGACCCGTTGGCTCATGGCTGGGTACCGTCCACCGGCGTGGCGAGCCGGTAGCGGCCGGCGTCGCGCTGAAGGGCCCCGGCGTCGACGAGGCTGCGCCGCAGGGAGACGGCATCCGGCGCGCCGTCCGCGCACCACGGCTCCAGCCGGTCGGTCACCGTGCGCTCGTCGTACTCCTCCGCGCGCTCGAAGGCCGTCTCCGCCACGTGCCGCAGCACCGCCGGGCGGGCCTCGTCGCCCTCCTCCGGCAGCCTGACCAGGACATCGCCGCGCACGAAGCCGCGCAGGCGCGGGTCGGGCTGCTCGGCGGCGGCCTGCTCCTCCTGCCGGGCCGCCGCGGTCGCGGCCGCCGTGGCGAGGGCGTCGCCGTCCAGGGTGAGCCGGCCGCGCCCCTGGGTGAGCACTCCGGCCCGGACGAGCTGCCCGATGGCCTTGGCGGCCTCCGGAGTGGCGAGCCCCGAGGCGCCGAGGATCTCCGAGGAGGTCTCCGAGCCCAGGGCGACCGCGGCGAACACGCGCCGCAGGGTGGGGTCGGACAGGACAAGGGTGAGTTCTTCAGGTGTCATCAGTCTGTTCGCTTCCTGCTGCCGGGTGCCGGCGGCCTGGACGGCCCGGCACCCGGCGGCCGGATCAGCGTCCCTTCCGCTTGATCTTGATGCTGTCGAGGTCGGTCGACCTCGATTTGAGGTCGCGGAAGCCGGCCCCCAGCCTGCGGACGGCCTCGGCGGTGAGCTTCTCCGCCTTCTCCAGGACGATCTCGGGCTTGTCCTCGGGGGTGGCCGGGACGAGGACGCGGAAGGTGAACGTCAGCAGGGCCCGGTCGTAGGTGACGGTGCCCTCCTCGGTGAACCTGGCCTTCATCAGGTCGTGTTCGTCGGCCTGGGCGAGCAGGGCGGCGCGCTGCTCGTCGTCGAGCGGGGCGAACTTGCCCTGGGTGATGACCTGGTAGGTCTTTCGGCTCATGAGCGCGGATCTCCAGACAGGGATTCGAGCGGCACCCGGCGCCACGGCGGTCGCCGGTGGCGTGAACCAATCGGGCGCTGCCGGGCGGAAGTTGGGGCGGTGGCGGCAGTCGGGCTGCCGTGGATCACGCCTCGGCCGGTCGGTGGGGCCGGTGCGGCAGCAGGAACAGCAGACAGGTGACCACGGCCAGACCGCCGGCCGCCCAGTACAGTGCCTCGCTGTAGGTGGCGACGAAGGTCCTGGCGCGGATCTCGTCGAGCGCGCCGCCGATCGCGTCCTGGCTGCCCCGGTCGCTGGTCGCGGCGAGCGCGGTGCAACTGGCCGGAACCGCCGTGAGGTCGTCCTGGCCGAGCGAGTCGGTCGCGCAGGCCCGGATGCCGTCGGCCTGCTGGACGGAGACCGCCTGGACGGTCGGCACGACGCGGTCGGCCTGCGCCCCGACGTTGCCCGCCAGGGCGGAGAAGAAGATCCCGCCGATGACGGCGACACCCAGCGCGGCGCCGAGCTGGCCGGTGGCGTTGATGATGCCGGACGCGGCGCCCGCCTCCTGCGGCTTGACCTCACGGAGGATCAGGCCGGTGAGCGGGGCCATCAGCAGGCCCATGCCCGAGCCGAGCAGCAGCATGGACGGCGCGGCGTGCCAGGAGGTGATGCCCGTGCCCAGATGCTGCGCCACCCAGGCGTACGAGGCGACGCCGGCCGTCATCATCAGCGAGCCGGCCATCAGGCAGTACCGCCCGTACCGGGGGAACAGCGTGCGCACGGCGATGGTGCCGACGATCGGGACGCCGAGCGAGAACGGGATCGCGGTCAGGCCGGTGTGCAGCGCGGACCAGCCGAGGCCGCCCTGCAGATACAGCGTCCAGCTGAGGAAGAACCCCGCCGGTACGCAGCTGAAGAGCAGTTGGGTGCCGATGCCGGCGCCGAACGCGCGGACCTTGAACAGCGAGAGGATGACCAGCGGCGAGCCGTCCTTGCGGGTCTTGTGGCGCTCGTAGCAGACGAACAGCACGATGACCGGAACGGCGGCGACGAGCGAGACGACGCTCCACACGGGCCAGTCGAGCTCGCGCCCGAGCATGAGCGGCAGCATCAGCAGCAGCAGTCCGATGATCGCCAGCACCATGCCGACGGGATCCAGCCGCATCGCGTGCGGTGACTTCGATTCGCGCATCCACGCCCAGGCGCCGGCCAGCGCGGCCAGGCCGACCGGAAGGTTCACCACGAAGATGCTCCGCCAGCCGAGGCCCAGCGGGCTCCAGTCGACCAGGACACCGCCCAGGATCGGGCCGGCGACGATGGCCAGGCCGATCATGCCGGCGTAGAGGCTGACGACCCGGCCGATCTCCTGGGGCGCGAAGGTGACGTGGATGATCGCCAGCACCTGCGGCACCATGATCGCGGCGGCGAACCCCTGCAGGATCCGGGAGCCGACGAGCATCTCCGAGTTCTGGGCGACCGTGCACAGCGCGGACGCCGCGATGAACCCGGCGACGCCGGTCAGGAACATCCGCTTCCGGCCGAAGATGTCACCGAGCCGCCCGCCGGTGATCAGGATGACGGCGAAGCTCAGCGTGTAGCCGGCGGTCATCGCCTGGAGGGCCACGGCGGAGGCGCCGAGGTCCTGCTGGATGCTCGGGATCGCCACGGTGACGATGTTGACGTCGAGCAGGTCCATGAAGGTCGCGACCAGCAGGACGGTGAGCGCGAGCCACCGCCTGGGGTCGGGCGCGGGAGCGTCGGGTGAGACGGGTCGGCCGGTCTGGACCGGGCGCTCCGCTTGCCCTGCCTCGCTCATGGGTCTTCTCCGGTTTCCTGGTCGGTCGGGAGGCGGCCGGGTGCGGCCGGACCTCGGACGGGTGCGTCGGGCGCCCCGGTCACGGTGCCGGGGTGGAGTCCGGGGTGGAGTCCGGGGCGGCGGTCGCGGCGTTCCGGGCGAGGGAGGTCCACGACCGCATCAGGAGGTCCACCACGTCGACGACCGTGTCGGTACCGGTGTCGGCGGGGGAGAGCACGCGCTGGATGGACAGTCCGTCGTCCAGGGAGTGCAGGATGAGGGCCAGGAGTTCGACCGGCGCGGGCGGCGTCACCGAGCGGGCCGCGAAGCCCTGCTCCAGCGCCTGGGCGAACGCCGCGCGGGAGCGCCGCTCCCGGTCCGCCAGCACCGGCAGCAGCTCCGGGTCGCGCAGGCCGTAGAGCCAGAGCTCGGTGCGCAGGGCGAGCCAGCCGGCGAGGTTCCGGTCGCGCTCGCGGTGCCAGGCCCGCAGGTGCTCGATCGTCTCGTCGAAGGAGTCGGCCCGGAGGGTCATGGCCTGGACCTCCTCCAGCTCGTGCTGGGTCCGCTGTTCGAGCAGGGCCAGGACGAGTTCGTGCTTGCCCTCGAAGTTGCCGTAGAACGCGCCGCGGGTGTAGCCGGCGCGCTCGACGATCTGCTCGACCGACGTCCCGCTGACCCCGACCTCGGCGAACAATTCGGTTGCGGCACGCAGGAGCTGCTCGCGGGTGAGTTCCCGGCTCTCCTGCCGGGTGAGTCGTTTGGACATGGTGGGCGCCTCCTCTTACGGCCTGTCAGATACAGAACCGTATCTCAATACAGAGATGTATCTGAAACGCATTTCCCCGGTGGCCGACCACCTCCCGGGCGACCGGTCATACCGGCCATCCGCCCGAACGAGCGTGCCCACGCCCCTCCGCTTCGACTTCCCGCCGTGGTCCGTGCGCTCCCCGGACTGTCAACGAGGACCCGAAGAGGTTGCGCGGAGCGGGCAGTTGTCGATCGACGTCCCGTCATGCGCCTGCCCGTCCGACCTCCCGACGGCACGCTGTGCCTGCTACGCTGGACGTGACCTGTAGTCGTGTGATCGAGGAGTGGCAGACGTGGCGGGTGACGACGACATCTCCGGGTGAGATCCGGATCTGACGGCCACCGCCGGTGCTTCAGGAGCGCCGCCGAGGTGGTCCGTTTCGTCGTACCCCTTTCCCATGTCTGCCCGGGGCAGAAGTTCACGCCTGCCCTCAGTCCCTTCGAGGTCACTTCCATGTCCGACGCTGCCGTCGTCTGCTCGAACGTCTCCTTCGCCTGGCCCGACGACACCCCGGTCTTCCGCGACCTGTCCTTCACCGTGCCCGTCGGCCGGACCGGGCTGGTCGCCCCCAACGGCTCCGGCAAGAGCACCCTGCTCAAGCTGATCGCCGGCGAACTCAAGCCCGCCAGCGGCTCGTTGGCGGTCACCGGCAGGCTCGGTCACCTCCGCCAGAGCCTCCCCCTGACCACGGACCTCACCGTCGCCGAGGTGCTCGACATCGCCGGGATCGTCCGGGCCATCGACGCCGTGGAGTCGGGGGACGTCGACGAGCGGCACTTCACCACCATCGGCGACGACTGGGACATCGAGGAGCGCACCCGGGCCCAGCTCGACCGTCTCGGCCTGGCCGGCCTCGCCCTGGACCGCAGCCTGAGCACGCTCAGCGGCGGCCAGATCGTCTCCCTCGGCCTCGCCGCCCAACTGCTCAAGCGCCCGGACGTGTTGCTGCTCGACGAGCCGACCAACAACCTCGACGCGGAGGCCCGGCACAAGCTCTACGACGCGCTGGCCGACTTCAACGGCTGCCTGCTGCTGGTCAGCCACGACCGCGCGCTGCTCGACCGCATGCACCACATCGCCGAGCTCGGCAACGGCGAACTGCGCTTCCACGGAGGCAACTTCACCATGTACGAGGAGGCGGTGCGGGCCGAACAGGAGGTCGCCGAGAAGAACGTCCGCAACGCCGAGCAGGAACTGAGGCGGGAGAAGCGGGAGATGCAGCAGGCCCGCGAACGCGCCGAGCGCCGCGCGAGCAACGCCGCCCGCAACCTCAAGAACGCCGGCCTGCCCCGCATCTTCGCCGGCACCATGAAGCGCGGCGCGCAGGAGTCCGCGGGCCGGGCCGGCCAGATGCACGCCACCCGGGTCGGCGACGCCAGGGCCCGGCTCGACGAGGCCGGGCGTGCCCTGCGCGAGGAGCAGCGCCTCGCCCTGGACCTGCCCGACACCCAGGTGCCCGCCGGGCGCAACCTCTTCCTCGGCGAGGGCCTGCAGGTCCGCCACGCCGGCCGACCCGTGTTCGCCGACGGCGGCGTCGACCTGAGCATCCGCGGGCCCGAGCGCATCGCGCTGACCGGGCCCAACGGCGCCGGGAAGAGCACCCTGCTGTGTCTGGTCACCGGCGACCTCACCCCGGACGGCGGGGAGATCAAGCGCAACGACGGCCGGATCGCCCACCTCTCGCAGCGCCTGGACCTGCTGGACCTCGACCGCACCGTGGCGGAGAACTTCGCCGCGTTCGCCCCCGAGCGGCCCGAGGCGGAGCGGATGAACCTGCTCGCCCGCTTCCTCTTCCGCGGCGCCCGGGCCCACCTGCCGGTCGGGGTGCTCTCCGGCGGCGAACGGCTGCGCGCCACCCTGGCCTGCGTGCTGTGCGCGGAGCCGGCCCCGCACCTGCTGCTGCTCGACGAGCCGACCAACAACCTCGACCTGGTCGGCGCGGGCCAGCTGGAGAGTGCCCTGAACTCCTACCGGGGCGCCTTCCTGGTGGTCAGTCACGACGAGCGGTTCCTCGCCGAGATCGGGGTCAACCGCTGGCTGCGGCTGGCCGACGGGACACTGAAGGAGACGGGAGCCCCCGCGGTGTGAGCCGCCGGCGTGTGACGCGGCCGGCCGGCACGAAGTCGCGGTGGTTCGGCGGTGAAGCCGGTGGACGTGGCACCTCGGGCGGACGCGCGAACTGACGAAATCGGGGACCTCGGGGCCGCCGGGAACGGTGTCGTACGCGGCTTCGCCGGGCCCGCGGCCGCGATCCGGCGGCCGTGCGCGACCTCGGGGCCGACCGACTCCGGACAGGCGCTCACGCACCCGCCCACGCCTTCGGCAAACATGACCTGACCTGGTGTTTTCCTGGGATTCGCCTAGGCTGGGGGAGTTCTGCCGGACACCGTCGGAGGGGATATCGTGAGTGACGAAGCCATCAGGTACGACGCCAGCCACATCCAGGTGCCGGAGGGGACGGAAGCCGTTCGGAAGCGGCCCGGAATGTACGTCGGCTCGACCGGTGAACGCGGCCTGTGGCATCTGGTGTTCGAGGTCGCCGACCGGGCGGTGAACGAGGTCCTGGCCGGCCGCGCCGGCTGCGTCGACATCACTCTCACACCCGACGGCGGTGTGCGTGTCACCGACGACGGGCCGGGCGTCCCCATCGAGGACGCCCGGGACGTCGGCGACCCCGGCCTCGTAACCCTGCTGACCCGCATGCACGCCGGGGCGAAGCCCGGTGGCCGCCACGACGTGGCGTTCGGCTACGGCATGGGCCCCTTCGTCACCAACGCCCTGTCGAGCAGGCTGACGGCCGAGGTGCGGCGCGAGGGGATCCGCTGGGTCCAGGAGTACTCACGCGGCGTCGCGCTCAGCGCTGCCCGGTTATGTGCCCGAGGTGGCCCAGCTCAGAACGGTTCGAAGCTTGGCTGAACGGGCCCGATCCCGTCCTCGGCGGCAAGCCCCTCCAGGTCCTCCGGTTCGAGGAACTCCAGCGCTTCTGGATCGACGCCGTGGTACGGGTCCACCTCGAAGAGCCGCTTCACGAAGGTGAGGGCGAAGCTCGAGAACGAGCCGTCGAAGGTCTCGCAGCCCTCCTCGTGGACCATGGTGACGATCTTCCAGCGGTCTGGGTCCGAGTCGCAAGGCAGGAAGAAGTGCTCGTCGCCGCCGTGGTCGTCCCCCCAAGAGATCAGCCCGCCTGGCTCGGGATGGAAGCCGTAGGGGAAGCGCTGGGAGTCGCCGCGGCCCAGGGCCCTGCGTCGACGTTCGGAGAACGTCTGATGAGTCTTGGTCATGCGCTCCAGAAGCGGGCTCGATCCGCGCGGGTGGAAGACCACGGGTTCGCCGGAGACGACCCCGCTGCCGTAGGCATCCAGGAAGGTCTTGAAGTCGCTGGGCAGAGCGGAGCCTACGTGCTGTTCAACGTCCCCCCCAGATGTCGGTGTCGGATACCTCCTGGGCGGGGGCGCCCAGGAGGGCTTGCAACTCGTCCAACGAGGACATGAACTGTTCCAAGGTCATTGCGATGGGGTCTGAGCTGTCACTTTATGAACACTCCCAGAAGAAGCGACCTTCGCGGTGATCGGGGCTGACGAAGGCGAAGCCGTATCCGTAGCCGAAGTTGAGGAAGTACGGATCGTCCTCGGCCTCACCACCGTCGCTGATCTTGAACAGGAACTGCCAAGGACCCTATGACACACCACTGACGAGCCGTGTCGTAAGGCTGTAACTCAGGTAGCTGGCGGCTTCTGGCCGGTTGTCCCATCCGCAAGATCGACCTCTGTGACCGGAAGTGCTAGTTGGCGGGCGGGCCCGTGGTTCGTGCCGGTGGTTGCACGAGCTGGAAGCGATAGTTGGCGGTCTTCGCGGCTATCGATTACGGAGAGTGAGACGGTCGCTCAGGTGAGGGTTGCGTCGATCTTTTGTGTCAGCTGCTGGGTGTAGTCGTCGAGGATCTTCCGCAGGGTTCCCCAGAAGCGGTTTCCTGCCGGGTTGTGGATATGCTCCAGAGCCGCATGCTGGGGCCATCCGGGGCCGATCAATGGCGGGTTCTTGGTCAACGGCGGCTCGAAGCAAGGAGCGAGGCCTCATTCGCTGCCTGTGATGGTGGTCCAGATGTGGGCGGACGCCGCGAGGTGGACGTCGCGGCCGGGATCGGTTGAGTGGTCGCCGTCGACGGGCGGCAACTGGGTCAGGATGGTGTGCCATTCGTCGGGTGGAAGGTGCCAGAGTGTGAGCCGGAGCCTGCGGTAGGGGCAGTCGACGGGCTCGGTCGTGCGGGCGATGTGCTGGGCGGGCGTTTCCGTCACCGGTTGACCGGTGTCGAGCCCGGCGGGCCCGGCGGTGAGGCGGGGGACGAGATGGGCGTAGGCGACCGTGCCAACGACCTCGGCGAGGGGCTGAGTCACGACGACGGCCGGCGCGACGGCGTAGGCGGCGGACAGCCGGGGGCAGGGCGACGAGGGGGTTGCGGGTCGCGCCGGTGCCCTGCCCCTCCGTGGCGCGGCCACCGTTCGTATGCTGGTCCACGGGCGGTGGCGGCCTCCCCGGACCCCGGACGGTGCCGCGCGCCGCGGAAAGGGGACACGGACATGCGGAAGCGGAAGAGGCGCACGGCCTGGTCGCTCACCTACTTCCTGCTGGGCGGTGTGTGCCTGCTGATCGCCGTGGTGATGGCGACGGGCTTGGCGACGAAGAGGGCCGCGCGCGGGGTGGAACACCTGATCCCGGTCCTGATCCTCGGGGTCCCGGGTGCGGTGCTGACGTTCCGCGCGCCGGTGTTCGGCGTCTCCTACGGGCCGGCCGGGGTCAAGTACTCCGGGCTGCTCAGGGCGCGCTCCTACGTGTGGGCGGACATCCGGGAGGTGCGGGTGGCCGTCCTGGAGGGCACGGTCTACTCGTCCGACGTCCCGGAGCTGGTGCTGGCCTCCGGCGGGACGGACCAGCTGCACATGCTGGCGGGCCACGGCTCGGGCGGGACCAACAGGCGGGTCAAGCGGCTGGTGGCCGAGTTGGAGGCGGCGCGCGCGGCCGCGTCCTGACGCCGGTCGCTTCCACCGGCGGCGCGCGGCACCGGCAGGCTCCCGGTGCCGGTTTCCCGACGGGCTTCCCGGGGCGCAGGCATCGGGCCATGGTGGGCTCGGAGCGCATGGCACGGCAGCGGTTGCCGGCCAGGCTCGGCGACAGATTTCGACCGGACTCATCCGCATCGGCTGACCTCACCCACCACCAGGAGGCCGCCACCGGAACATCCCGGTGGCGGCCTCCGCCGCGAACTCCGGACAACCGGCCCGCAGCCGTCGGCGTCGCGTCGGCGGACGCAGGGGGCACCGGTCGGGCGGTGAGTGCCTGCGGTCACAGCCCGTGTCCTCCTGTCGTGCTCGTGAGCCGGGACACGGCAGCTGGAACCGGAAGGACATCGGGAGCCGGCGTTTCGTGGCCCACGGGACGCGCCTGTCGGCACCAGATGGCCTGGCTCTGCAACCCATCTGCGAGCCGATGGTGGCTGTGTGCTGTATGTAGGGGCGGGGACATGGATCCCATTCCAGTCCCGAGCTGGATGCCGGGGACCTTCCACACCCACCCCCCATGGCCGCGAGTCCCTCGCGATCTCCGTCCGGCCCGACGCGAGGAACCGTACAACGCGGGACCGACAAGACGGCCTGATCGGGTACCAGCGCCCGCTTCGTCTCCTCGGTTGCAATTTGCCTGGCCAGGTTCCACATATCGCGTCCCGGCTCAGCTCGGCCGGCCCCGGAGACGATCGTGGTGAGAGTTCGCGTGCCGATGTGACAGTTATCGGGCTTCGGCACAGGTCACTGTGCCGAGACAGGATAGTTGGAACCAGCGTGGTGTGGTGACCTGGCGGTTTCGACCCTGCGGGACACGCTTGTTGGAACCATCTGGTCACGTT
>NZ_JBIVRD010000049.1:0-64166 GCF_044755565.1 Kitasatospora sp. NPDC092286
AAACTCCCCGAAGTACACCCGGGATACGATGACACCCGCCACTGACATCACCGGCTCGATCACAAGATCAGCGCCAGAGCCCGTAATTCCCCAGGCTGTCATCCCGTCGTTCCGGAGGGGTGTCCGGAGGCCGGCGTGCCTAAAGCGGCCCGAACTACCGCCCTGAGCGGAGGCCACGCGAATTCACATGACAGCTGCGGCCGGCTCCGCGATCATTGACCGATGGCCACAGAACCGGACATTCTCAGCCTGAGCATCATCTGCCCACCGCCCGGCGAGGGCGGTGTGGAGGTCCGCCCGATCGTCAATGGCCGGGATCTCCTGGCCGACATATCCCCCCGTGGCGGGGAAGGAGGCCCCTGGTACGTGGGAGGAAGCCCCCGGCGTCTGTTGGGCCCGGCCAGGCCGTTGCATACCACTGCGACGCCCCACGAGGTTCTCCTCGCTCGATCCGGGTGCGGCCTGGAGTGCTGCTGTGGTGCTCTGTACGTGACGGTCAGGTGCGACGAGGAGCACGTCGTCTGGGCAGGCTGGCGCGACCCGGCCAATCAGGACCTCGGCCTGCCGGAACTCCGGTTCACCGCGGGCCAGTACGAGGCCGCGGTCCTGCGAGCCGAAGAGGACCGCAGCTGGGAGTGGCCGGCAGGAACGGTTGCGACGCTGCTTGAGGCGGGGCTGAGGGACCGCGAGGACTGGCTCGTCAGGTGGGACTGCGAGTTGGAAGCCGTCTGGACCTCCCGCGAGGAACCCGATCGAATCCACCTCGTTCTGAGGCACCCCCGTAACCGGGCCGATACGGATCTGCCCTGGATCCAGTTCGGGACGACCCTCCCGATCTCCGCGGACGACCCGTCGGACCAGGCCGAGCACCTTGAAGCGTGGCTGACCGTAGGCGATCCCCGTGCCACCGCCGAGGTCTGGGGAGCTTCGCAGCCCGAGGAACTGGGCTACCCATGGCCGGCCGAGCCGCTGTTCATGGGAACGGCAGGGCGAGGCGAGGTCAGGCCCCTCCCGCCCTTGGGCACCCACTCGCAACCGCCATCCCCGTGAGGACCGTGACCGTGCGGGTGGGGAATCACGTAATGCTGATCATGTAGATCGTGGGGAAAGGCGTGACCACCGACACCGCAACCGCAAGAAGCTCGGTCCCGTGGCGGGCGCCCCCGCCCAGGCCGGGGGCCGTACAGTCCTGGCCATGACGACCGACACCACCGCCGCGTCGTGGCGCGAGATCGAACGCACCACCGTCTTCAGCAAGTTCGGCCGGTCCGTCGACCGCGTCGTCTTCGAACTGCCCGACGGCAGGACGGAGGAGTTCTACCTGAAGAGCGAGCGCCCGGCCGGAGCGGTGCTCGCCCTCACCACCGATCAACGCGTCATCCTCGCCCGCCAGTACCGGCCCGGCCCCAGCCGCGTCCTGTCCGAGCTGCCCGGCGGCTTCCTCGAACCCGGGGAGCAGGCGGCCGACGCCGTCGCCCGGGAACTGCTGGAGGAGACCGGCTACCAGGGCGAGGTCCGGGCGGTCGGGCCGTACTGGCACGACGCGTACTCCGACACCCGCCGGTTCGCCTTCGTCGCCATCGGCTGCACCAAGGTCGCCGAGCCGACCCCCGAACGCACCGAGTTCATCGACGTCGTCACCGTCGGCCTGGAGGAGTTCCGCACCCGCGTGCTCCGCATGGGCGAGATGACCGACACCGCCGCGGCCTACCTCGCCCTGGACCACCTCCGGCTCCTGTAGCCCCTGGCGTCCGCGCGGCCGGGTGTCCGGCTGTCGAGTGGCACGGCCGCACAGGGTGGGTGCGTGCCGGATGGTGCCATCTCAACGGCTGTTCGCGGTGGGGAAGTTATCGCTTCGAGGTGCGTCCTGGTGCGTCGGCGACAGACGATCTTCTGGTTGCTCTAGAGTCGGTGCGAGCTTCCCGGTGGCGCCCCCCGCTGCCGGGATTTCGTGTTCTCTGGGCGGAGTTGGATCTTGCGAAACGTGCGTCTGCCGGACCGGGAAGCGCTGGGATCTGTCCCACGGATCGGCTGGGGGGCCCGCGTCCGGGGGGCAGGGGCGCCGCTGGCGATCAGGCCTTACCGGCTGCACTTCACCGCCCGTTTGCTGTCGTGGACCGGGTCGGCGGTCTCGCCGATCGGCCTGGCGTTCGCGGTGCTGCACATCGACGGGGGCGCCAGCGCGCTCGGGCTGGTGCTGGCGGCCGGCGTTGCGCCGCAGATCCTGCTGCTGCTGGTGGGTGGCGTCGTGGCGGACCGGCTCTCCCGGGCCCGGGTCATGGTGTGGTCCAACATCGTCTGCGCAGTGGCGGAAGCGCTGGCCGTCGTGCTGCTGTGGGCCGGGGCCGCCCGGGTGTGGCACCTGGTCGCGATGTCGGCGGCTTGCGGGGCCGCGTCGGCGTTTTTCAATCCGGCGGCCGGCGGCATCGTGGTGGAGGTCGTGCCCGCCGAGATGCGGCACGCGGCGAACGCGCTGCTCAAGATCGGGCAGAACACGGTGAAGGTGGCGGGACCCGCGCTGGGTGGTGTGATGGTCGCGGCCTTCGGGCCGAGCTGGGTGATCGGGTGGGACGCGCTCACCTTCGCAGCCTCGGCGGTGCTCTTCGCGCGGATCGACCTCAGCGCGGGTCCGGTGAAGCTGAAGGCCCGCTTCACCGCCGACCTGCGCGAGGGCTGGGACGACTTCCGTTCCCGGCGCTGGCTGTGGGTGATGGTCAGCCAGTCCGCTCTGGTCGTGCCGGTGTGGTTGGCCGGCTATCAGCTGCTCGGCCCGGTCTACGGGGCCCGGTTCCTGGGCGGTGCGGCGCCCTGGGGCACGGTTGTGTCCGGGTTCACCGCCGGGCTGGTGGCCGGCGCCGCCGTCGCGCTGATGTGGAAGCCCCGTCTGGTCGGGCGGATGGTGTGCCTGGGCACCGGGACGATGGCGCTTCCGCTGGCCGCGATGGCGCTCGCCGCCCCGTTGCCGGTTCTTGTCCTGGCGACCGCGGTGGCCGGTACGGGGCTGGCGATCAGCATGACCGTGTGGGCGTCCCTGGTGCAGGAGCGCATCCCGGCGGACCGGCTGAGCCGGACCACGTCGTACTCGACGCTCGGCCAGATCCTGCCGGTTCCCCTCGGGTACCTCCTCGCGGGGCCGGCCTCCCACGCCTTCGGAGTCCGCTCCACCCTCGCCGCCGGCGCCCTGGTGATCGCGGCGGCCGCCGTCGTGCCGCTGGCGCTCCGTCAGGTGCGCCGGCTCTCGCTGGCCGCCGCCGACGAGGTGACGGCAGCGGGCGGTGAGCTCGTCCCCGCGGCCCGGGCGCCGAGGTAGAAGGCACGGGCGACCTCGATGGCGCCCGCGAAGTCCCGGAACGCTCGGTCGCGGGCCGCCGCGTCCAGCACCTCCCGCTCGGCGTCCGCCTCCAGGTTCCAGCGGGCCGCCAGGTGCCGGCCGATCCGGTCCGGGTCCAGGTGGGCGGGGCTGCGGCGGGCATCTCCGGCTTCGACGGCCGCGTTCAGCGCGAACGCGGCGGCGACCGCTGAGGTGGTCGGCAGGCCCGCGTCGATCAGCTCTCCGGCCTCGGCGCGGGTGGACGGCCACAGCGACCAGGCGCCGTCCAGGCGGGCCGAGCGCACCATCAGGCGAAGCAGCACCTCGCCGGGCTCCAGGCCCCGGATCTCCTCGGGGGTGAGCCAGAACGCCAGCTGCTGCCGCGACATCCCCGCGGTGTCCACTCCCTCGGCGGCGGCGACCCGCAGCGCGGCGCTTTCCAGATCCGCCGCCCCGGTCGCGTTCCGCCGGGCGACGGCGGCCAGGACCCGCGCCCGCCACCGGCCCGCGAAGTGCGGGTCGTACAGCTGCTGGTGCTGGAGCACCGCGAGGAACGGCGCCGTGCCGGTGTCCTTGCCGGGGCGGAAGGTCGCGGCCCAGTACCGCACGAAGCTGGTCCGCCACGGCTCCTCGACCCACGCCCCGGCGCCGGTCACCGGCGGGAGGCCAGCCGCGACCAGGGCGAGCGCGCGCTCGGCGTCCTCCCGTTTGAGGTCGTACGGGTGGGTGCGGCGCCAGACCTCCACCCTCTCGAACGCCTTGGTGGCGCCAGCCGCGCGGGCACCGTGGCCCAGGGCCGGCCACGAGCGGCGGGTGTAGGGCAGGGCCCGGGCGAGGCCTTCGAGGGTGCGCGCGTCGTCCGTACTGATCAGACCGGCCTGCGAGCAGCGGGTGAACGCGGTCCGCAGGTTCACCAGCGCCTCGGCGAGCGGTCGGCCGTCGGGGGTGTGCAGGACGGCCACCTCGTCGTCGGCGTCCAGGACCCCGGCTCGCAGCTGGTCGAAGACGGTGCCGACGCCGGTCATGCCGTAGGGGGCAAGCTCGGCGGCGCGAAGAGCGCCCATGCTCGCGGCGCCGACCACGCGCACGCCCTCGGCCAGCAGCAGCAGGATCTCCTTGTGCCGCACGGGCGCGCTCTGGTGCCACAGCCCGTCGATGATCAGGACAATGTCGCCGTGGCCGGCGTCGAGCCGCAGCAGGTCGCCGTGCCGAACCGGCGGATGGCACGCCGCGCCCGGGACGAGTTCGCGGACGCGGGCGGCCGGCAGGGTGGGGCCGGCGAAGACGTGGACTCTCACGTGGCGACCTCCGAAGCCGGGCGGGGGATGATGTGCCGGGCGTCGTAGCGCAGGTGAGGCGCCAGGACCTTGACCACCGCGAACTCCTCGCGCTCGTGCGGGCCCCAGGTCAGGTCGACGACCAGGGGGTGAACGCCGGTGGTGTGGGCGACGAGCGTGGCCAGGTGTCCCGCCTCGCCGTCGTCGGTGGCGAAGCCGACGACGTAGCGGCAGGCGACCGTCGCCCAGTTGGTGACTGGTCCCGGGGTGGGGGTGGGGCCGCGGTGCCCGGTGGCGCGGTAGGCAGCCGGGTGGATGTCCTCGCGGCTGCCGGTGATCTGTGTGAGCCTCGACTGTGCGGCCTCCGTGATCGCCCGCGACAGGGCGACATGCGGGTCCAGATGGGCGCCGGATCCGGAGACCAGCAGCGCGGGCTGGTCCTCGCGCCACAGGTAGCAGGCCATGACCGGGACGCCGAACCGGTTGGGCAGATGCCACAGCTCCAGCCAGACCCGGGCCGCCCGCACCCGGGCGATCAGGTCCGCGCAGTGCGGGTCCTCGACGGTCGCCGGGTCGATCAGCTGAGCGGGCCACGGCCGGCCGGGGCTGGTGAGGTCGCTGATCGTGTCGCGCTCGATCACCTCGCACAGGCCGTGCACGACGGCCTCGGCGCGGGTGTTGCCGGAGGCCAGGCCGTTGGTCGAGGCGCTGGGCAGGTGCAGACGCCACTGGTCGTGGACCTCCCGGCCCAGGCCCACGCACGCGGCCGGCACCGGCACGGGGGTGTCGTCGACGGCCGAGCGGGCGGTGATCCAGTCCAGGACGGTGCGGGATGTCAGCAGCGAGCCGGGGTGCGACTCCAGAGCGGTGACCGGGTAGGGCAGGCCCATCTCCCGGGCCGGCGCGCGCACCGACGGGGCGGGAACGGTGCGTTCGCCGTGCCATGCCTCGATCGCCTCCATCGCCCCGGACACCCGGGCCGCGTCCAGCGTGGCGCCCTTGCCCTGGGCGACCGAGAGGGTCCGGGCCAGGGGCCGCACCGCCATGGTCACCGGGATGGCGAGGTCGTCCAGGCCGGTCACGTCGGCGACGCGGGTGATCCCGTACGTCGTCAGCAGCGGGCGGATTCGGGTCCAGGTCTGTGCGGGGTGGCGGGTGCGGTGGGTGCCGTCGAAGAACGCCTTGCGCATGCTGCTGCCCTTCCTCCTCAGGATGGCGAAGCCCGGCCGCCGGACACCCAGGTCATGGGCGGTGCCCGGCGGCCGGGCGATCAGCTACTCAACTACCGGCTGCCGGCCGCCTCAGACGGTGGGCAGCTCGTAGGTGTGGGTGTCGGGGAAGGCGGAGTCGGGCACGGCCGGGTCGCCGCCGGAGTTCTGCGGCATGTTGCCCTCGGCGTGGAGCTCGGCCACGAAGTCCGCCGGGTCGACGACGACCCCGGGGGTGGTGATGTCGGGCATGTGCGTTCCTCCTTGAGCTGGACGGGCTGCTACACCGAGAGGTTGGTGAAGCAGATGGTGATCAGTACCTCGCGCGACGCGGTATCGAGCGGGGTACGCCAGTGGGGGATCCGACTGCCGTCGAATCCGGTCAGCACCCGTTGGCGGATCGGGAACAGCCCGCCGCCGTCTGGGTAGGGGGTGTCGGCGAGGCGGCCGGCGACCTGCTCGGTGGTCAGATACCGCAGGTTGGGCAGCCAACCCATCGCGCCGAGACCCGGGGTGAGGCCGCAGCTGAAAGTGATCTCGCACTTCCCGTCGTCCCGGTGGACGTGCATGTAGTCGCCGGGCGCGTAGTACTTCAGGCCGAAGCGGATCGGAGTCATCCGCCGGTGACCGGTCGCCTCGCCAGCCACGTCCGCCAGCGCCTTCGACATCGCCAGCGAGCTGAGCGCGGCACCGCCGGTGTGGACCCTGCAGCGCTGCGGGGAGGTGATCGAGCCATCCCGCATCGCCAGCAGCCCGGGGCGTTGGTTGTGACGCACCACCGCGTACGGCTCGCACCGCTCGGCCTCGGCCGCGATCTCCTCCCACAGGCCCGCGTCCAGGATGTCGCTCGGCACCGGGGCCCGGCCTTCCGCCAGCCAGGTCTGACGTAACGTCACCGCCATCACAGGTCCATGAACGACATGGTGACCAGCAGGCCCATCGGCAGCCTGAGCCGCGGACGCCAGTGCGGGACGTGGTAGCCGGCGAACGCCCGCACGCTGCCGTTGCCGTACGGGTGCGCGAGCGCCTGGAAGCCCTCCCCCTCGGGGAAGATGCCGTGCTCGGCGACGACCTCCCCCAGGAAGTCCGGGTGCGCGTTGCGCAGGTGCGGCGCCCAGCCCATTGCCGGCAGGTCCTCGGTGAGCGCGATCCCCACCGTCACCGTGGACTTCACCGAGTCGGTGTGGATGCCCTGGAAGTCGCCCTCCCGGTAGAGGACCACCGCGCCGCCGCGCGGCACCAGGCGCGCGATGCCGGTCGCCTCGCGCAGCCGGGCCAGCAGCACCTTGTCGTAGGCCAGGGCCTCCAGCACCGGCCCGGGCGGGACGAAGCCGCAGTGGACCGGCGAGGCGAACGAGCCGTCCCGGTGCGAGCTGGTGTGGTCGTGCACGTGCGGGGTGACCAGTTCTAGGCGCCCGCGCGACTCCTCGAACAGGGCCTGGAAGCGGTCCGGCGCCAGCACGCCGGGCAGCAGGGCCGTCCCGTTCTCCTCCCAGGCCGCGCGAGCCGGGAGCCGTTCCGCGAGCGCTTCGGTGTCCATCGTCCCCTCCGGATCTCTCGTCTCGGACAGCCGCCCGGTGCCTCGGCCAGGCAGGGGCCCGGCGATTCCCGATCGCCCCGTGCAGCTGACGATGAGTCAACAGCCGGTCACGACCCGCATCTACGGCTCGCGCGGGGGCTACGGTTGAAATCCTTGAATTCCGGGGGAAGGCGACTCATGTCCGACCGCGCCCGCAACACAGCCCTCCAGAACCTCATCCGTGAGACCGGCTGGAACAACGGCCAGTTCGCCCGCGCGGTCAACGCGGTGGGCACCGAGATGCACCTGGGGCTCAAGTACGACGACACCGCGGTCTGCCACTGGCTGACCGGCACCACCCCGCGGGCCAGGGTCCAGCCGGCGATCCTCGAAGCCCTCAGCCGCAAGCTCGACCGGACCATCACCAGCTCCGTCGCGGGCTTCAGACCGACCACCCTGGTGGCGGCTGGCCAGCCGGATACCTCGACCGCCCTCATTGAGCTCTGGAGAGCAGACATGGACCCCTCCCGCAGGACGGTGCTCGGCGCCGTCGGCCTCTACTCGGTTGCCCTGGCCGTCCCCGGCTGGCAGGACGTCATAGGCCGTGCCCGGCACGCTCGCCAGGCCAGGACCCGTATCGGGGCGAACGAGGTTGCCACCGTCACCGCCATGTCCGAGCGCCTCTCCCAGATGGACGACGAGTTCGGGGGCCGCCTGGCCCGCCCGCTCGCAGCCGCGTTCCTGGGCAGCACCGTCGCCCGCTATCTGGAGTGCGACGCCTCCGAGGCCACGAAGAAGGCGATGTGCTCGGCCGCCGCCGACCTGGCCTACCTGACCGGCTGGATGGCCGTCGACGAAGGCCAACACGGGCTCGCCCAGCAGTACTACACCCAGGCGCTGAACCTCGCCGGAGCCGCCGAGGATCACCTGACGTATTGCACGGCACTGCGCGGCATGAGCGTCCAGGCGGTCGGACTGGGACACGGCCGCAAAGCCCAGCAGTACGCCGACGCCGCAGCGGAGGCCGCCCCGGCGGCCGGCCCGAGAATGCGGGCCTTCCTCGTCGGCCAGCAGGCCCACGCCTCAGCCGCCGTCGGTGAGCAGCACACCGCCCTGCGTCAACTCGCCGAAGCGGAGTCAGCGCTCGACAAGGCAACGTCGGGATCGGTGTACGTCGCCGGCTACCACCCTGCAGCCCTGCACTACCACGCCAGCCATGTCCTGTTCGAGCTGCGCGACCTCGGCGGCTCCATCATCGCGATGCAGGAGTCCAACCGCCACCGCCCGCCCACCGAACGCCGCGCACGAGCCCTCTCCACCGCCCTCCTCGCGGAACGCCAGTTTGCCTTCGGCCACCTCGAAGCCGCCTGCGCCACCTGGAACACCTTCCTCGACGACTACCAGCACGTCAGCTCCGCGCGCTGCGACGACCACTTCGCCTCCCTGCGGCACTGTGCTGCCCAGCACCGCGGCAACAGGATCGCCCGCGCGCTGGGCGAGAGGGCACGAACGCTGGCACCCACCGCCGACCGCCGTCCCATCTGAGCGACCATGTCGATACCTTGGACCCGCCTGGTAGTCGCGGCAGGTGAAAGCCCACCTCACCGGGCGCCCCGGACGGGCATCCTGGGGTGATGAACCGACGATGACCCCGACACCGCTTCCGCGGTCTGCCACCGTTCGTTGCCGTTGCCGCGGATCGGACACCTCTGCCTTCGGGCGTACACGGTCGTTGTATAGGATCCTGCGATGTTCAACCTTCGCGCGCGCACCGTGGTTTTCGATATCGACGGCACACTCTGCTTCGACGGACGGACGATCGATGACCGGATTCTCGCGGCGATCGACGAGTGCCGGCAGGCCGGCTTTCACGCGGTTTTCGCGTCCGCCCGGCCGGTCCGGGATCTTCTGCCCGTGCTCGACGGGGCCTTCCCGTCCGCGACGCTGATCGGCGGGAACGGAAGTCTCGTCTCGGTCGACGGTCAGGTCCGGGCTCGGGCCGCGTTCGATTCCGCCACGCTCGGCGCGCTGATGGACGCGGTCGAGCGGTACGGAGCGACCTACCTCGCGGACGGGCCCTGGGACTACGCGTACACCGGGCCGGCGGACCACCCGATCCGGGGCCGTGTCGATCAGGGAAACCTCGCGAACAGGGTGGACATCGCCGAGCTTCCCGAGGTCGTGAAGTTCCTCGTTGTCGGCACGGCGGACACGGCGGACACGGCGGACATGGCGGAACTCGCCGAGGCCGGCCGAGGGCTGGGGCTGACGGTCAACCATCACCTCGATGAGGGGATCATCGACTTCGCGCCGGGTTCGACGACGAAGTGGGAAGCCCTGAAGTGGATGGGGCTCAGCGAGTACGTCGCGTTCGGCAACGACATCAACGACTTCGATCTCCTGCGGAACGCGGAGCGGGCAGTGCGCGTCGGCTCGCACCCGGGTCTGGACGAGGTCGCGCAGGTCACCGTCGCGGCCGACCCGGAGGCGCTCGCGGCCGAGATCTCACTGCTGGCCGAGGCGGCCCGGACCAGCCTCCCGGCGACGGCACTCTGAAACCCCGCCCCGCCCCCGGTCACTAGGAGACCAAGGCCACCCGCCAGGTCCACGAGGCCTTGCGCGGGCGGCCGTTCAGCTCTCCCCGCCCGGTGCACCAGAGCAGGACGTCGGCCGGTTCGCCCGGCGGCGCGTCGGGGAACAGCCGGGCCAGCACCGCGGCGCAGAGCCCGGCCGGCGGCTGCCAGGGCAGGCCGAGGCCGAGGGTGATGTCGTGGGTGTGCAGCAGGGTCTCGGCCACGCCCATCGCGGCGAAGCCGGGCGGGTCGCAGGGGCCGTGGTGCCAGGCCCGCAGCCCGGGCGGGGCCGCGTCCAGGGCGGTGGCCAGCAGGTGGGCGCAGGCCGTGACGACCGCCAGCACCTCGCCGGGGTCGGCCTGTTCGCGGACGGTGAGGTCGAACGGCAGATACCGGTCGGTGGGCCGCGCGGCGAGCTGGCCGGCGTAGGCGAGCAGGTCGTGCGCGACATGGGCGGCCGTCTCCCGGCAGCTCCACTCCAGCAGTCCGGCCGGGGCCTCCCAGCCCGGCCCGGCGGTGTGCGGGCCGAGGGTCCGTAGCAGTTCGGCCAGGGCCGCGCGTACATCGTCACCGTTCATCACATCGCTCCTCTGCCCAGGGCGGCCCGCATCATGCGGGCGATCCCGGTTCGGCGCTACCCCACGATCTCCCCGTCGCAGTCGGACCCGCAGCGCCCGAGGTGGTCGACGCACCTGTACCGCAGACAGCCGGTGCAGATCCTGAGGTTCTCCATCGACCAGCTCTCGCGGTGGCAGGAGCAGAGCGTCCTTTCGCGGAGCCAGGCGTCCCAACCGGCATCTCCGCCGATGGCCGCGTAGCACCAGGCCACGTACTCGGCGACGACCGCGTCCTGCAGATCGCTTCGCCGTTTGGCTCCCCGGTGCCGGTCCAGCGGGGTCAGGAACCAGCAGTAGAGCGCGAAGAAGACCTTCCCGTTGACCAGCCAGTCCGCACCCCGGCCGCTCTTCTCCCAGGCCCGGGCCAGCTGTCCGACGCGCTCCCCGAACGGGCGCGAGGTGTCCATGACGACCGGATTCCCGCTCTGTGGCGGGGGCTTCCTGATTCCGGAGAGCAGGCCGACCAGGGTCGACACCCCGTTGTCCCAGTCGGCGGAGAGGTCCAGCCACTGGAGGTCGCGGAGGGTTTCCCCGCCCCCGATCGTCCGGTCGGGGATGTCATGGGCGGAGAGCTTCAGCGGAATGAACCAGGCCCGGTCGGCCGGATACTTCCGCAACTCGTCGATGGCGAGCACCAGCTCTTCGTTCATGTACGACTTCGACCGCTCGGCATAGTGGGAGGAGAAGCACGCCAGGAAGAACGCCCCCTGCTCGATGGCCGACCTGATCGAGTTGCGCCACCGCGCGCCGGGCCGGATGGAGTCACGGTCCAGCCACACCTCGACGCCGCTCTGCCGTACGGCGGCGACAAGCCTGTTCACCGTTGGTGAATCCTCGCTGACATACGAGACAAAAGCATGTCCAGCCATTTCCGAACTCTCTTCTTCCGCCCGGACGACGTGGGGACTCCGTCCGGGCGCACCGCGCGATGAGCCGGTCGCCTGCGGCGGTTGCCCCTACTGCTTATCGTCAGTCTGACACAAGGTAGCTGATTCCACATCAGTTCCGAAGGGGTGGAGGGGAGTCCGTGCACGACCGCCGCCCGCGTGTCCACTCCGTCCGGCCGCGCGCCGGGTGCTACTGCTGGTGGGTATCCCCGGAACCACCCGAGAAGGCAGGTATCCCATGGCCAGAATCGCCGTGATCGGCGCCAACGGCACCATCGGCAGCGCCATCGTCGCGGAGGCGGTCGCGCGCGGACACCAGGTGACGGCCGTCGTCCGCGACCCGGCCCGCTACCAGGGCACGGCGAGGGCGGTCGTCCAGGGCGACGTCCTGAAGCCCGAGGACGTGGCCCGGGTCGCGGCCGGCCAGGACGTCCTGGTGAGCGCCGTCGGCGGCGGCGACGGTCCGGGCCACGTGGCGCTGGTCGAGCCGGCCGCCCGGGCGCTGGTCGAGGGCCTGCGGGCGCTCGGCGGCGAGGCGCCCAGGCTGATCGCGGTCGGCGGCGCGGGCAGCCTGGAGACCGCGCCGGGCGTCAAGGTCTGGGACGCCCCCGGCCTGCCGGACTGGCTGCTGCAGATCATGCACGCCCACGGCGCGGCCCAGGAGTACTTCTCGGGCGTCTCGGACGTCCGCTGGACCACGCTCAGCCCGGCCGCCGAGATCGGGCCGGGCGAGCGGAGCGGCCGCTACCACACCGGCCTGGACCAGCTGCTCACCGACTCCGACGGCAAGAGCTGGATCTCGGTGCCGGACTATGCGGCCGCCCTGGTCGACGAGATCGAGCAGCCCGAGCACATCGGCGAGCGCTTCACCTGCTGTGCCGCGTGAGCGCCGCCGGCCACGGCTGAGCGCACGAAGCTGAGCGCACGAAGCTGAACGCCCGCGGCTGAACGCCCGCTGCGTCGTCCGAACACCGCGGCCCGCCCCCGGCCGGCCTCAGCCCAGCTGGACCGAGCGCTTCGCGAGCCCCATCCAGAACCCGTCGATCACGCTGCGCTGGCTGCCGAGGTCGGCCTCGCCGGCGCCGAGGGTGACGAACAGCGGCGCGAAGTGCTCGGTGCGGGGGTGGGCGAGCCGCCCGGCCGGGGCCTTCTGCTCGAAGTCGAGCAGCGCGTCCAGGTCCTGGGCCTCCAGGGCGCGCCGGCCCCAGTCGTCGAACTCGGCCATCACCGAGGTCACCCGGCCGTCGGAGCTGAGCGCCCGCAGGTTGTGGGTGAAGAAGCCGCTGCCGACGATCAGCACGCCCTCGTCGCGCAGCGGGGCGAGCAGGCGGCCGATCTCCATCAGTCGCTGCGGGTCAAGGGTGGGCAGGGAGACCTGGAGGACGGGGACGTCCGCCTCCGGGAACATCTCCACCAGCGGGACGTACGCGCCGTGGTCCAGGCCGCGGTCCGGGATGTCCTGGACGGGCGTGCCGGGGGCGCGCAGCAGCTTGCGCACGCGTTCGGCGAGCTCCGGTGCGCCGGGGGCGGCGTACTGGACCCGGTAGTAGTGCTCGGGGAAGCCCCAGAAGTCGTAGACCAGCGGCACGGTGGTGACGGCGCCGAGCGCGAGCGGCGCCTCCTCCCAGTGCGCGGAGACCATCAGGATCGCCTTCGGGCGCGGCAGTTCGGCGGACCAGGTGGCCAGCTCGCCGGGCCAGATCGGGTCGTCGGCGAGTGGCGGCGCGCCGTGCGAGAGGTAGAGGGCGGGCATGCGCTCGGGGGCCGCGGTGCTCATGGGCGTCTTCCTCTGGTTCCTCAGGTTGGTCCTGGTGTCGACGGGTGGACCCCGTGAAGCGGGCAATCCCAAAGTAGTTCAATTTTGAACCTCGACACGTCGACCGTACACCTTCGTTCGAATTTGAACAACAGGAGTACGCTTCCTCCATGCCCTCCTTGAACGAACCCCGCTGGCTGGACCAGGACGAGATGGCCGCCTGGCGGGGCTTCGTCGCCGCGAGCAACCTCCTCAACCGCCGGCTGGAACGCCAGCTCAAGGAGGACTCCGGCCTCTCCCACACCCAGTACGAGATCCTGGTGCACCTGTCCGGAGCCCCGGCCGGTTCGCTGCGGATGACCGAGCTGGCGGAGAAGCTGATCACCTCCAAGAGCGGCCTGACCTACCAGGTCACCCAGCTGGAGCGGATGGGCCTGGTCGGCCGCCGGTCCTGTCCGAGCGACGTGCGCGGTGTCTTCGCCGAGCTGACCGACCAGGGCCGGGAGGCGCTGCGGCAGGCCGCGCCCGGGCATGTCGCCCTGGTTCGCGAACTGCTGATCGACGTGCTCAGCCGTGAGCAACTCGCCGTCCTGGCCGAGGGGCTGGGCGAGGTCAGCGCCCGTCTACGGCTCGACGACCGGGCGTGACCGGGCCCGCGGCCGGGTGGCGGCCGCCCCGAATTCCTTTCGGGAGGCTTCCGGCCCCTCTGTCGCCCGGCCACCCCGACCGTGATCGAATATCGCCGAACAGCGTGACGGCCTGGGGCCGGAGGGGTGGGGGAGTGTTCGGCGAGATTCTGTTTGAGCTGGTGACGGCTCTGTTCGTTCCGAATCTGGGCGGCGGACGACGTAAGCGCGAGCGGGACAGGGTGGCCTTCCACAAGGGGGAGACGGTGACGTTCGAGGGCCTTGTCATCGGTGAGTCGCCGTACTGCCGTCCGTCCTACGGCTTTCTGCACGCCTCCCGCACCTCGCTCTGCACCTCGCCCACCAAGGAGGTCGAGACGCTGCGCCGGCCCCTGCCGCTGGACCGGCTGGAGCTGGTCAGGGTGCGCCGTCGGCAGAAGTCGGATCCGCGAGGCATCCGGCCGTACTTCGAGGTCGCCGAGTGCCGGGACGGCGGGGCGGAGGTCCTGATCGTCTGCGCCCCGGAGCACATGGCGTACGTCCGAGAAGCCCTCGGAGGCGGGTTCGGTGGATCATTGATCTCGCACCTGCTGGGCGGGCGGGCGATCTGTCATCGCGCATACTGCTGAAAGAGTGCCCTTGAGGTCGCATCTGCGAATGCTGCTGCTCGCCCTCGGGTAGTCACTCTCCCGGGTCGCACCGGCGCGGCCCGGGAGGAGCGCGCCGTATGAGCCGCCAGTCGAGCCCCCTGCCGAGGTCCCAGTCGAGCCCCGTGTCGAGCCCGCCGCCGGTCCCCGGTCGGGGCGGGCCGCCCGCCACCGTCCGGCTGCACGGTCACCTCGACCGGCCCGCCGACCTGACCGTCGACCAGCTGCGCGCCCTGCCCGCGCACCGGGTCGAGGTCGTTTTCGACTGCCTGACCGGGGGCGAGCAGCGCCACGGCTACGAAGGTCCCGCCCTCTGGGACGTCCTGCGCGCCGCCGGCCCCCGGATCGACTTCACCGGCCGCAAACAGCGGCTCCGCTACCTGCTGGCGGTCAGCGGCGCGGACGGCCACCGTGCCGTCGTCTCCTGGGCCGAGATCGACCCGGACTTCGGTGGCCAGCGTATCCTGCTGGCCACCAGCATGGACGGCACCCCACTGGACACCTCCGGCCCGCAGCTGGTCGTCCCGGCCGACCGCTGCGGCGCCCGCTACGTCAGCGGGGTCACCGCCGTCTGGCTCGGCCCGCTCGACCCGCTCGGCCCGCTCGGCGAACCGGGCGTGATCGCCGGGCCCGCGTCCGGCTGACACGCGCCCCCGGGGCCCGCGCCGTGCGGGTCCTGTACGGCACCCCCCAACTGGGCTCTGCCGCCCGCCGCTTGTGCGCGACCCCGGCGTGGCGCCTGACGGCGACTCGGGGAAGATGGGCCCCATGAGCATCGATCTCGCCTTCGCGCAGCGCTTCGCCCGGGAGTGGGCCGCCGACTGGAACTCCCGCGACCTGGAGCGCATCCTCGCCCACTACACCGACGACGTGGTCTTCGCCTCGCCCAGGATCGTCCAGTTCATCGGCGATGCCTCGGGTGAGGTGCGCGGCAAGGACGCCCTTCGCGCGTACTGGGCCAAGGGCCTGGAACTCCTGCCCGACCTCCACTTCACCCTGGAGGACGTCCGGGCCTCGGTCGACACCGTCGTGATCAACTACCGCAACGAGCGCGGCCAGGCGGTTGCCGAGGTGCTGACCTTCCGGGACGGACTGGTCTGCCGGGGCCTCGGCGCCTACGGACCGGAGGCCTGACCGGGCTCGCTGCGGGGGTGTTCCGGGTCAGCCCGCAGTCGCCGTGCGGACCTCGGCCACCAGGGCGCGCCAGTCCACCCGTCGGGGCGTTCCGTCGGCCGTGGCGCGGTCCGCGCGGCTGTCCGTTCGGGCGGCGGTCCGTGCGGCCGCGCGGGTGGTGGCCGCCTCGGTGCGGCAGGCCCGGCACCGCCGTTCGCCGCTCACGGGGCGGAAGGCCCGCTCGCAGCCGTGACAGGTGGCCAGCCCCGTCGGCGGCTCGGCGGGAGCGGCCGGCTCCCCGGGCATCTTGCCCTCCAGCCGCCACCGCAGCAGCGCCGCAGGTGACTTGACCCGCGCAGGGAGCCCGGCCGTGAGCGCTTCGTGCAGCGCGGCCGAACTCACGCCCCTGGCCAGCCACTCGGCCGCCAGTGGCGCCAACGTCCGCGCCTCGCGCGCCCCGAGCAGCAGGCGGGGATCGCTGCGCCGCAGCTCCAGCAGCACCCGTTCGGCCGCCGCCAGCTTCGGCGCCGTGGCCGTAGGGGTCGCCGTGCGCTCCAACTCCTCCTCCGTGCCGGTGGTTTCGGACGGGACCGGGAGGGGGGAAGTGTTCTCCCCGGGTGTTACCTCAGGGAGGTCGGTGCCGGAGGCCCGACCGTCCGCCGCGCCGCACGTTCGTTTCCCGGCACCCGGGCGCCGGTCGCGGCGGTCGTGGAAGTGCTCGCCGAACAGCCGCTGCGCCTCCGCCGCGCTCAACGGCACGCTCGACACCAGCGATTCGGTCCGCATCTGCCCGGCCGGGTCGCGCCACTTGGTGGTGTGCAGCAGTCCGGCGCGGGCGAGTTGGCGGCGCGCCCGGTCCGAGGTGATGCGCCCGCCGGTGAGGCCGGCGGTCAGCGCCGTCACCGTCGTGGTCCGGGCTTTCGCCGAACCCAACGCCAGTGCTCGGACAAGCAGTCGAAACGCGGAGTCCGACAACTCCTCGTCCCACACCAGCGCGTTGGCAATCTGCGTGAAGTCGCGCGACGGCGCGATAGCATGCAACAGCATCGTCAGTGGCCTTTTCCCACTTGGCGGATGAAGAGCCCGGCCAGGTGCGCTAACACGTGGCCGGGCTCGCCCCATTCTTCGGGGGCGACCCGTTTCTGGCGGTCACGGTACACCCAAATGACGCCCCGTCAACACGCTGCGCATTGAAACGATTACCCGCTGTGGTGATGATTTGTGTCCTTGACCGGCCGCAGCTCCGGCGCCAGCGGCTCCGCCTTCGACAGCTTCACCGCCGTCCCGCGTGCCAGGTCGAACGCCGCCACCGGGTCGTTCTCCTCCGCCCACGGATGGCAGCCGCACCACGGGCCGATCGCCCGGAACTGCTCCAGCGCCACGTCGTACAGTTCGGCCTTGCCGCTGTAGTGCGCGAGCAGGTGCCGGAGCGCCGGCAGCCGCTCGTCGTCCGCCGGGACCAGCGCCAGCGCGCCCGCGACCGCCCTCAGCCGCCGCTGCGTCGACTCGGCGGTCAGCATCGAACCGACGGTCTTGCGCTCCTCCCGCTCGGCGAGCGCGTGCAGATAGATCCCGGCCAGCGGACTGCCCTCCGGCGCCCCGTCCATGGCGCGCTCGGCGAAGGCCATCATCTGCTTGTCGGAACCGAACCACTTGGCGCACCAGTACTGCATGGCCTGCCAGTGCCCCTGGTAGTGGTGCGGGGCCCGCTCGACCAGCCCGCTCCAGAGCGGCTCGAACTGCTCCGGCTGGTACCGCGCGCCGCGCGCCGCCGTCACCATGACCACCCACGGACCCGGGTTCTCCGGAGCCAGCAGCGTGGCCCGGCGCGCCGCCTCGATCGCGGCGGGCAGCAGCTCCCGGAACTTCGCCATGTCCGCCGCGGGCACCTCGTGGGCGTACGCGGAGCCCCGGATCGCCCACGCGGTGTGCACCAGGTGGCTGGCCTCCACGGTGGCGGCGTCGCAGTTGCCCGGGTCGGCCGAGCGCCAGGCCGTCAGCCAGGCGTCGTCCTCCTTGGCGATCGCCCCGAGCAGCTCCAGCCGCGACCACCGCTCGTCCCAGTCCCGCCCCGCGGCCTCGACGAACGCGGCGGCCGGCCGCCAGTCCCCGCCCCAGGCCGCGTCGGCTATCGCCTGCGACTCCTTGCGGCGGTGAACGGGCAGCGGCGGCCCGGCCCGGCGCGGGTCGAGCCGTTCGCGCGGGGCCAGCCCGTACGCGGCCGCGTCGAACTGGGTCTGCGCCCAGTCCGCCGCCTTGGACTGACGGGTTTTCTTGAGCGCGAAGAAGACGAGAACGGCCACGAGAAGGACCAGAAGATGTGTCACGAGGAAGCATCATCCCTGGTCGGAAGGGGTGAGGGCAACGTAAAAACGACTCGCCCGACGGCCTTTTCCGTGGAAACATGCCCTATATGGGGACGATTCTGCACGGCGCCCGCGTCACTCTCCGTCCGGCCACCACGGACGACATTCCGGCCCTCGCGGCCATCCGCGCCGCACCCGAGGTCTACGAGCGCTGGCGCGGGGGCGACGACCTCGCGGACGCCGTCGCCTCGGACCTCCAGGAGAGCGACACCGAGAGCCTCGCGATCGAGCTCGACGGCCGCGTCGTCGGCGCCATCCAGTGGTACGCCAACAACGACGACGAGTACCGCCACGCGGGCATGGACATCTACCTCGACCCGGCCACCCACGGCCGCGGCCTCGGTGCCGACGCCGTCCGCACCCTCGCCCGCCACCTGGTGGACGACCTCCACTACCACCGCCTGATCATCGACCCGGCCGCCGACAACCAGGCCGCGATCCGCTGCTACGCGAAGGTCGGCTTCCGCCCGGTGGGCACGATGCGCCAGTACGAACGCGGCCCGGACGGGACGTGGCACGACAATCTGCTGATGGACCTGCTGGCCGACGAGCTCGTCGATGAACCCCGTCCGTGAGTGGACGGTGCCCGGGCAGGCGGCTCCGGTGAAGCCGAGCGTGTAACAGAGCACTGAGAGGTGGGAGTTGGCGGTTCTTATTCCTCGCCTCTACACCACTGCACCTCTACGCGCTTTCGACCGCTGTGCCGATCCCGAGCGCCAACAGCACGCCGCCCGTGGTCCGTTCGAGCGCCCGGTGCACGCGCGGACGCCGCAGCCAGGTGAGCGCCCGGGTGGTGACGACCGCCACCGTCAGCAGCCACGCCCCGGCGATCACGGCGTCCACCACGCCGAACAGCATCGTGGTGGCGAACCCGGCGTTCCCGTCCGACAGGAACTGCGGCACCACGGCGACGAAGAACACGCCGACCTTGGGGTTGAGGAGACAGCTCAGCAGCCCCTGCCGGAACGCCCGCGCGGCGGTGGGTGCCGGGGTAGGCGCTGACGTGGGCGCGGCGTCCGCCGGTGTCCCGTCCGTGCTCTTCCCCGGCCGGTACCGCCAGAGCGCCTGCGCCCCCAGGAACACCAGATACGCCGCCCCGGCCAACCGGACCACGGTGAACGCGGTGTCCCACCGCTGCAGCACCGCGGCCAGCCCCAGTGCGGCGAACATCGCCCAGACCAGCGACCCGGCCGCCGAGCCGAGGGCGGTCGCGGCACCGGAGGCCCGGCCACCGCGCATGCAGTTGCGCAGCACCAGCAGGGTGTCCGGGCCGGGGGCGATCGTGATCAGCAACGCGAAGAGCGCGAAACCGGCCAGAGCCGTCATGGGGGGCTCCTTCTTCTTCTCGTTCCTCTTGTCCTGCTCGGCTCGTTCAGCTGCTCGTCTCGTTCAGCAGCCGCAGGACCGCCGGACCACCAGGCGCGCCGGGAACATCCGCGCACCCGCCTGACCCTCCTGCGGCTCCTTGCCCAGCACCAGATCGACGGCGGCCCGCGCCATCTCGTCCTGCGCGGTGGCGACGGTGGTCAGCGCCGGCCCCGCGATGACGGCCTCCGCGATGTCGTCGAACCCGGCCACCGCCAGATCCTCCGGCACCCGGATCCCCAGATCGTCGGCGGCCCGCAGCAACCCGATCGCCTGGTCGTCCGTCGCGCAGAACACGGCGGACGGCCGGTCGGGCCGCGCCAGCAGCACCAGCGCCTCGGCATGGGCCCGCACCCGGTCGAACGGCGCCGACGTCAGCCGCCCCTCCGTCGCCAGCCCGGCCTCCGCGAGCGCCGCCGCCCACCCGGCGGTCCGGCCGGTCACCGGATCGTTCGGGCTCAGCGCCAACGTCCCGCCGAAGCAGTGCACCTCCGCGTGCCCGTGCCCCAGCAGATGCCGCACGACCTCCCGGGCCCCGCCCTCGTCGTCCGCCACCACGGCAACGCCGCTCTCGGTCTCCGCCCGGTGATGCAGCAGCACCACCGGAGTTTCGTTCCCCGCCCCGAGCCCGGCCACCCCGGGCACCGCCGGATCCTGCGTGACCAGGATCAGCCCGTCCACCTGCATACCGAGGAACGCCCGGATGTAGTGCGCCTCCCGCTCGTCCACATAGTCCGAGTTCCCGATTAGCAACAACCGCCCCCGCGCCGCGGCCGCCTGCTCCACCATGTGCGCCAGCCCGGCGAAGAACGGCTGCCGCGCATCCGGCACCACCATCCCGATCAGGTTCGTCCGCCGCCGCGCCATCGCCTGCGCGACCCCGTTCGGCCGGTACCCCAACTCCTCGACCGCCGCCAGCACCCGCGCCCGCGTCGCGGCAGCGACGGGCCGCGGCCCATTGTTGATCACATAACTCACAACCGCGGTAGACGTCCCCGCCACCCTCGCCACATCGTCCCGCGTCACCCTCGCCATGCCCGCGAGCCTACACACCACCCCTGACAGGCCGATTCGCTGTCCATAACGGGCCGGAGGAGCCCCGCCGGGGCGGGGAAGCAGGCCAGGGCCATCACGACGAGGCCGGCGATGATGGGACCAACCCCGCACGCGCGGGGAGCAGTCTTGCTGACCTGGGACTTTAGCTGGCCGACTGCCCGGGCCGTGCAACTTTCAGCGAAACGGACATACCGCCCATTCCTTTACGCGAGCCAGCGGCAACATTAACTTCGGTGCCCGAGCCGGATTGTGCCAGCAGGCCCGGGCCGTGCGGCAGCTTACCCCGCGTGCCACCGGTTCCGGCCGCTCGCAGCGCCGGGCGGACACCTTGGCGGCGAATCCCGGGCGGCGACGCGTCAGGCCGTCCGTTCGACCGCCTCGAAGATGTCGGCGTCGGTCTCCTTCTGCCACTCCGGCAGTGCGTCCCAGTCCGCCACGTATCCCGGCTTCGGGTCCTCGATGTCCTTGTGGATCCGGGCGAGCCGCAGAGCGCGACGAAGCGCTCCTTTCGCTCGCGTGTGAGTCTGGCCGTCGTGCCACCGCTCACGTGCACGAAGTTCCGTACCTGGCCGAACACCGCCGCCGCAGAACGGCGTTCCCAGTCCGGCGTCTCCTCCCATGGGGCGATGTACTCCGGCTTCGGTTCCCCGGGGAAGTGCCGCTTCGCCCCGGCGATCCACGCTTCGCGGAAGATCCGGCTGTTGTTGGTCATTGCCGTTGTTCTCGTCGTCAGGCGGCGCGGGACAGCGCCGAGATTTGGTGGTGCAGTTCGGAGTGGCTATGGCGGTGTAGCTGGCCCCACCCTGTGCGGTTGCGGGTAGCCTGGTTGAATCGGCGCATGGCGGATTGGTCGACGCTCAGCGACGCGTGCGGCTCCGCGGGACATGTCCCGGCTCTGCTGGACCAGTTCGACGCCGATCCGAGGGGCGTCTGGTCCGGAACTGATGGATCATCTGTGCCCGCAGCTGGACACTGCCTTCTCGGCGAGCTTCGCGGCGCTTCCCCGGTTGGCCGCACTCGCATCGAGCTGCGGTCCGCAGGACCGCCGGTGGGTGCTTCTGGCGGCAGGAGCGATCATGGCCTGCGCCCCCAGCGGCGATGACGTGTTCAAGGTCTTCTCGGCGCCGATCGCACATCTGCACCGGGTCACGGACCAGTTCTTGCGTGAAATCGGGGACGCGGAGAACTACGTCTATCTGCTGCAGTCGTTGCTGTCGTTCGAGGGCGTCGAGATCTGGGACCGATGCCTGGAAGGTCTGCGGACCGGGGAGTACGAAGTCGAATGCCCCCACTGCGGCGTCAATATGTTCATCGTGATCGGCGAGGACGAGTGCTTCTCCGCCAGTGACGACTATTCGTTGCGGGAGGTGGAGAAAGTGCCTCTTCAGCCGACGGCGTCGGAGGATCTGGAGGGTCTGGCGAAGCGCCTGCATGACCGGACCCTCGCTGACGGGCAGCAGTTGGTGGCGCGTCGCCTGCCGTATCTGTTCGGCCGGGCGGCCTGCCCGGACTGCGGGACCGTCTTCCCGGTGGCGGACCGGGTTACCGCGAACTGGACGCCATAGCGGCGCTTGGCTATTTCACCGGCTTGGTGTTCTGCCTGGCTTTGGTGTGGGCCAGGCGGTAGGAGTCGGTGCCGGTCTCGATGATCGAGCCGTTGAAGGTGAGCCGGTCGATGATGACCGAGCACAGACGCGGGTCGGTGAACGTCTTCGTCCAGCCGGAACGGACACCGCCTGTTGACCTGGGTCTACGGGGCATCACCCTTCCCACCCAGCCTCCCGCGCATGGCCTGCATGGCAGATTTCGGACGCCCTCTCCAGATGTTGCTGGAAATCACCTATGCCGGTAGCGGGAGGAGACCGGCCCCGGTCGGGCAGCACCGCGGCACCGGCGAGGACCGCCGGTGCCGCTGCAAGTGCTGTGCTCAGCCCGTGGTAGCCGTCCTCACCGTAGGCATCGCCACCGGCTCCAGAACGATCCGGGGCGAAGGACCGGAGCCGGAGACAGCGCCGAAGTCGTAGCGCACCTGCTCGTGTGCGAGGGCGACCATGGAGAGCGACACGGAGCCCCAGGCGCGTCCGCTCGGTGACACCAGGCGGCGTATCAGGGCTGCCGGGTCGTCGGGTGGTAGCCCGTCGCCGCGCGCGATCGGCAACCACTCGCCCCACGCGTCTTCCGGCGACCTGGCTACCGGCTCGGGTCGCGCAACGGCTTGCAGCCGTGCCCGGAAGTGCGCCAGCCGGGCGGCCATCGTCGCGCGGATGCGCGGTGGGCAGGGCTGAGCGCCCGTCCGACCCTCCACGCCGTCGTTGAGCACGACGCTCAGACCGGCGGGCAGCTCGTGGTCTTCCAGGCTGCTGCCGCTCCAACTGGCCACCCGCACCCCGGAGGGCCTGGCGACGATCAGGTGGAACGGGTCGAAGCACTCCAGCTGGAGACCGGCGACTGGCTGGCCACTGACGGCGGTGAGCGGCAGCCCACCCCGGGAGAGCCGCTGCTGCGGGAGAGCGGTGTGGCCGAAGCCGTTGAGCAGGCAGGCCGCCACCGGCCCGGCGCCGGGTGCGACGGCGAGCCAGGTGCCGCCCGCGTCCAGGTCCAGGCCGCCGGTGACGTCGGGCTGGTTCGGCCAGTGGCGGCCGGGCGGCAGCCACCTGCGGTCGGTGTACTCGTCCCGGACGGCGAGCAGGAGAACCGGCACCACCGAGCCCGGGTTGAAGCTGACGAACGCCGTGCACACAGCGGTCCCCCTACTGCTGTCGGCCGTCGTCCAGATAGCGGGCTGCCATCAAGATCCCCAACGAGGCGCCGGACAGGGCCGGTCGACCGTCGCAGGCCGCCTCGACCGCCTCCGGCAGGTCCCACCACTCCAGGGTCATGCCGACCTCCGAGCTGGTCAGCTGCTGCTCGCCGAGGGTGAGGCCGCGTGCAAGGAAGAAGTGCAGCCGGGCGGTGTTGCGGGTCATCAGGGCGACGTTGCCCAGCGGCGTCCACTCCCGGGCGGTGATCCCGGCCTCTTCGCGGAGTTCCCGCCGCCCGGCGTCCTCGGGGCTCTCGCCGGGCTCGACGGTCCCTCCCGGTGGGGTGACGACCTCGCCGTGAACGTACGTGACGGAGCGCACCATGCCGACCCGGCCGCGGTCGTCCAGGGGGACGATCAGGGCGCCGTCCGGATGCTCGGTGACCCACACCTCTCCCGGCTGCCCGTCCGGCCGGGTGACCTGGTCCAGGTGGACGGCCAGGCGGGGCGCGGTGAACACCGTCTCGCGGCCGTGCTGCTTCCAGATCACATCGGCCTGCCGCAGTGCAGGACGACCTGGCGTTCGGTCGCGAAGACGGTGACCAGCGCGGTCAGGCGCGCGTGCATGGTGGCAGACACCTCGTCTTCCCAGTCGGCGAGTTGAAGGAACCGGTGCTCGTCGTGCGCCTCGGACAGCGTGACCGAGTCGGCCTGCTCCCAGGTGAGGGGACCGGTGGAGAAGAAGTAGGTGCTGACGGGCGGCCAGCCCTCGGCCGGCGGGAGGAAGTCCACGCCGACCGGGCAGAGCGGGCCGTCCAGCTTGAGGCCCGTCTCCTCCAGGACTTCCCGGCGCGCCGCCTGCTCGGGGGCCTCGCCGTCTTCGAGGAGGCCGCCCGGCGCCCACCAGCGCTGCGGCCAGCCCTTGGCGGCCCGGCCCGCGCTGTAGGAGTCGTGCAGGAGCAGCAGCTTCCCGTCCGGGTCGAAGAGCAGCACGCCGCAGCCGTGCAGGGCACAGGGCAGCGTCTTGACGAACTCCTCGCGGGGAATCCAGGTCTGCGCCATCGTGGTGCACCCGCCTCAGGTCGCGGGCGCGAAGAGCACGCGCAGATGGGCGGGGTTGGCGGTGCCGGGGATCGGTGCCACCAGCGGGCCGAGGTCCAGCAGCCACCGCAGGGCCGCCGCCGGATCGGGCAGCAGCCCGGCGTTCAGCGGCCGGTACGGCACGTACGGGATGTCGTTGGCCAGGCAGTACGCGAGCGCCGGATCGTCCGGCCCGGCGGCGTTCAGGCAGTTCTGCACGGCGGCGACCGTCACCAGGCCGGCGGCCTCGCGGATCTGCTCGGGGGTCACCTTGGACAGGCCGATGGCGCCGATCTTGCCTTCGGTCCTCAGGTCCTCAAGCTCGCCGACCTGATCGGCCAGCGGCACCGCGGGGTCCACCCGATGCAGGTAGCACAGGTCGATCCGCTCGATTCCCAGGCGGCGCAGGGACGCCTCGACGGCGGCGCGCAGGTACTCGGGGCGGCCCAGCGGGCGCCAGACGTTCGGCGCGGGCCGCACCATGCCGACCTTCGTGGCCAGCAGCAGCTGCTCGGGGTAGGGGTGCAGCGCGCGGCGGATCAGCTCTTCGACGGTATGCGGACCGTAGGCGTCGGCGGTGTCGATGTGCAGGATGCCGAGGTCGTGAACGGCCTCGCGCAGCAGCGCGGCGCCGCCGACCATGTCGGCCGGCTCGCCCCAGGTACCGGGGCCGGTCAGGCGCATGGTGCCCAGGCCCAGGCGGGGGACCTGCTTGCCCGCGATCGTGATCGTGTTCACGCGGCAGCCGCCCAGGCAGCGGTGATCGTCTCGACCGCTACTTCGACGGCGGCGGCGTGCCCGTCGCTGGGCACCGGGAGGTGAGGCACCGCGTAGGCGCCCAGGGCCCGGTGCAGCTGCGCGTCCACGGCCTCGCGGAACGCGGCGTCCGTCCAGTCGGGGTCCTTGCCCGGGTGCTCGGCCAGCGGCAGTGCGGTGTCGAGGAGGGTGGCGAGGAACACCGGCGGGCGGGGGCAGGCCAGCTGCGCCAGGCCGGTCAGGCGGGACAGCGCTTCGGGGTCGGGCTGCTCGTCCCGGTGCTGGACCGCGGCCAGGTAGTACGCGAGGGCGTCGTAGGGGGTGCGGTCCACGATCACGACGTCGGCGGTGAGTTCGGCTTCCAGGGTGGCGTTGGAGGTGGCGTTGATGATCCAGGCGGTGGACTGGGCGGTGTGGCGCGTCATCTTCCCGAAGCCGAGTTCGGCGGCCCGCCTGGCGAAGCCGCCGGTGCGGGCGACGGTGATGCCGGTGGCGCGCAACTCCATCTCGATGCGCCTGGCGAGGGTGGTCTTGCCGGTCGAGTGCGTTCCGGCGATGCAGAGGCGAAGCGGGGTCACCACAGTGTTTGTTCCTCTGAGCTGGGGGCGGCGGGCAGGGGGGCGCCGGGCATCCCGGGCGGGACGCCGGCGGTGAGCAGCGCGTCCCAGGTGTCGTAGTGCCCGGCGAGGGCGATCAGCAGCAGTGCGGTCGCGTGGGCGTCGTAGGCGGCCCGGTGGCGCTGGCCGGCAACGGACGCCAGGTCGATGGCGGTCAGCTCGATCAGCGCGTCGAGGCTGTACCCGCCGGCCTTCGGGTAGGTCGCGCGGGCGAGCCGCAGGGTGTCCAGCACCCCGGCGGGCTTCCAGTGGGGCATGTGCCGCAGCAGCACGCGGTAGTCCACGTGGGCGTTGTGCGCGGCGATCCATGCGCCCTCCAGGTCCGCGTGCACCTGGGGGCGGACCTGCTCCCAGGTCGGCGCTGCGGCCACGTCCTGGTTGGTGATGTGGTGCACCCGGGTGGCGAACCTGGTGATGGGGTTCGGCGGGCGGAGCAGGGTGGAGCGTGTGGACGACGGCACCGGGCTCCCGTTCACCACGGGGATCGCGGCTACCTCCACCAGGTCCGGTGGCTGTCCTCCGTTGCCTTCGACGTCCACGACGAAGACTCGGGGCCAGGTGCCGTAGTCCATCACGGTCTCCTTACTTCGGGTCGGTCCAGCCGATCTCGGCTCGGCCGTGCCGACGGTGGTGGTGCGGCTTGTCACGGTCGTGGACCTGGTAGCTGAAGCCGTGCTGCATGTAGTAGCGCGGCGGTTCGCTCAAGCCCTCGACGATGATGGCGCGTTCGTTCACCTCAACGTCACCGGTCGCCCCGAGAGCACGGGCCTGTTCGGTGGCCGCCTCCAGGCTGGGGGCCTGCCAGGCGTCGCGGCACAGGCCCAGCTGCGCCACCGGGCAGATGTCGCACAACTCCTGGATGCCGTAGTGCCCGTTGTAGTCGGGCACCTTGTGGGCGTAGGCGACCCCGCAGCTGGTCTTCCTGAAGAGGGGCCCGTACGGCTCGCCCCGGTCGTCGGGCCGGCGGAAGGCGGCGAGGATGCGCTGCTCGGACTCCTCCGGCATGATCTTGCGGCGGGCGATGTCCTCGTACGGCATCGGCAGGCCGTGGTCGGCGTAGTACGCGGCGATCTCCTTGCGGAAGAACAGCCCGGTGAACACCGTCGCGTCGGCGTGCCTCGACAGTTCCAGGGCCCGCTGGATGTGATCGTCGGAGTCGTTGAGGCCCGGCACGATCGGCCGCCAGTACAGCACCGTGCGGTAGTGCTCGGCGTGCCGGTGGAGCGTCTGGAGGCTGGCGGCGGCGATCGTCGAGTCAACGGGCTCGATGCCCGGGTGCTGGATGTCGGAGTGGGTGACCAGCATCGTCAGCCGGATGTTGCGGTAGCTGTTCAGCACCGCGCAGTCCTCGGGGTCGACACGCCAGCGGGTGATGACCAGAACGTGGTTGGTCAGGCCCTGCTCGTCCAGCAGCCGCAGCGTGTTGAACGTGTGCGGCTTGACGATCGGCAGCATCGGCTCCGTCGCCCGGTTGAAGATCTGGATCGGCGTGCGGTGGGGCCGGAAGTACTTGTGCCTGGTCAGCAGCTCCACCGCGGCCTCGTCGCTCATCAGGGCGCGGGGCGTCTTGAGCTCGAAGTTGTCGAACAGGTGCCGCACGCAGTAGCCGCAGTCCAGCGGGCAGCCGACGACGTGGTTGAGGGACAGGCCTGACTTGCGGTACTCGATGACCTCGGCGAGTTCCGGCTTGAGTCCCGCGATCTGCTCGGGGGTCAGCAGGGGCAGCGGGCGCTGGGCCCTCGGGGTGGCGGTCGTCATTGGTGATCCTCCTTGATCTCCAGTAACTGGTGCTGGCCGGTGCCGAACCACGTCCCGAAGTCCCGCCGCGCGGCGCGCCGGTCGTCGGAGGTGTGGATCAGGTTCTCCACCAGGCGGTGCTGCGCCCGGGCGGCCGTGAGGCTGTCGGTGCCCAGATCGGCGCGGATGGTGCCCGGCTCGGCCTGGCGGGGGTCGAAGTGCCCGAGCAGGTCGCGCAGCCTCTCGGGGGTGCCCGGCTCGCCGTAGGCGAGCGCCACTTCCACCGGCTGCCCCACGTAGGTGCTGCGCAGGCAGCGGGGCACGTCCACCTCGAAGCGGTCCCGCGTGACCAGCAGGTCCCAGTAGTGGACGAAGATCTGCCAGTCCTCCACGATGACCTGCCGCCGGTGGACGATCCGCGCGGCCGGCTCCAGCCGGGCCAGCACCTGGTCACCCAGACCTCGGCGCACGCAGTCCGGCTTGAGGAGCACCACGCTCCAGCGGGACCAGTCCATACCCCGCAGCGGGTTCTGCTGCTCGGCCTGCTGCGTCACGCGATCTCCCCGGCCGCAACGCGGGTCGGCCAGCGCCGTTCGAACTGCCAGCGGACACCCGGATCCAGCGCGTCGAGCAGGCCCTGATCGACTTGGTCCGTGGGGCAGTTGACCACCTGCCGGTGCGCCTCGAAGAGCAGCAGTACCCGCTGCCAGTACAGTGGCAGGTCCAGGCCGGCGACGTCCCCGGGGGTGTACTGGACCTGGTTGGTACGCAACAACTCCTCGTGCTCCAAGACGGTCCGGATGTGCTTCCACGTGGTGTCGGCGGGCATCACCGGGGCCGCGAAGCGGGGCATCGTGTCGGGGCTCGCTGCCGCCGTCTCGTCCAGCACCTTGCCCGCGCGCTCCAGGTCCCGGATGCCGACGTGCATCGAGCCCACGTGGTGCGTGTAGGAGCCCAGGCGCAGCCCGAGCAGGGCGGCGGCGAACTCCTGGATCAGGGTGAAGGAGTAGACGTCGCAGACCATGCCGCGGTTGGCGTCGTTGGCGCGCATGTAGGTGACCATGTGCAGGTAGCCCTCACGGGCCAGCAGGTGAAGGCCGACCAGGCAAGGCAGGTCGGGGTGGCCGATCCCGTCCAGGTCCCGGGCCTCGAAGATGGGCATGTAGGCCCGCTTGCTGTCCTTCTCGGCCTTCAGCAGCTCCAGCGCCTGGTCAAAGGCGGAAGGCGCACCGTCCGGCCGGGGAGCGAAGATCCGCGCCCCGTAGGACGAGCCGCCGATGGTCACGCCGTCACGCGAGTCGGCCCGGCGACGGTTCGCGTAGTGCCCGATCAGGTCGAGGTTCCGCATGCCGCCCAGGTACCAGAGCGCTTCCGCGTAGTGGTACACGGGGTTGACGGGCCGGCTCGTCAGGTACAGGGCGCGCTGGCGGGGGTCGGTGAGCCGGAAGCTCGCACCGATGATCTCGTGGCTGTCGTTGCCCCGAGCCGAGTTGACGAACTCGTAGGTCCCGGTGACGTGCCGCAGGGCGGAGACGTAGGCATGCTGGAACGAGGGGAACACGGTGGGTGCGATCACACTGAACTCCACTTCTTTGGTGCGGCTTGGGAAGAGCGAGAAGCACGGACAGCCCCACGATCACGACACGGCCTAAGGGGGTCAGGAGGAGGGGCGGGGCGGGCCGGCAGGGCGCCGGCGACGCGCGCCGACCCGTCGACGATCAGCCGCAGCCGCGCACCCGACGGCAGCGGCACATAGTCCGCGTCGACGGCGGCGACGAGCAGCAGGAGGTGGCCGAACAGTTCCTCGGCGAGGTCGGTGAGCACGCTGAGGGTCTGCTCATCCGGCGGCCAGCACACCTGGGCGTCATCCATGATCGCGTCGGCCCGCTTCAGCGCGGCGCGGGCACCGTCACGACGAGGCGGCCCCCGTTCGACGACAGGTAAAGGGAGACGTGGTGCATGCCCGGCGGGCTGTGCCGCACCGCGTTGGCCACCAGCTCGACCGCCACGTACAGCACGTCATCGCGGTCGTCGTCTCCTACGCCCCAGCGCACCAGGGCGGCGCGCAGCATGCGGCGCACGACGGGGATGCTGCTCAGTCGCTTCTCCAGTTCGGAGGCGGTCGCGTCGATCGTCACCCGCTCGACGAGACCGCGGGCGGGCTTCATCACGGCCTCCCTGCGGCGAGGCGGCGGGTGAGGTCTTCGCTGGAACACAGGTAGATGACGGCGGGGGTGCGCATGGGGGTGCTCCTGTGGACGACAGTCGGACGCCGCGCCCGGCCCGTCGGGGGAATCAGGGCCGGCGGCAGCTCGGTAGAGCTCGGATGCGCCGCTGTGAAGTCCGGGCCGCGGTGACGCTCAAGCGGGCCGCCTGCCCGGAGCTGCCGGTCGATCACGTCGGGGGACGCGCGCCGGCGCTGTGGCGCTGACTCTTCCGCGAGGGAGGCAGGGCTCCCGGGCACCGGTGAAGGGGTTGTGTGCCCGGGAGCCCCTGTGTTCGGCTCGGCTACTCGTCGCCGCTGTTGTTCTCGTCGTGGTTGCCGCTGTCGTCGCCGTCGGTGGCGTGGTTGTTGTTGCCGTCGCTCATGGGCTGTCCCTCCTGGGTGGCTGCTGCCGGAGCCGGCAGCGTCGGTGTGTGGTTGCGCCGCCGCAGAGTCCGTCAGGACTCCGTGATGGGGCGCAGGCCCGCACCGCCGCATCGTCGCGGAGGCGCGGAGCAGCAGTCCGGTTCGCCGAGAGAGCCAAACTCCCGCGGTCCACCGGGTGCTGACATTCAGTGAACCGGTGGTCACACAAGCTGGGATAGGCCATTCTGTGGCCGTCGTCTTCATGCACCCCGGACATTTCCGAGGGGTTGACGGCCAGCGGGGGCGAGAAGGGTCGCCTCACCGGACCGAGGAGCGCCGATGGCAACCTTCCGACCGAACTACGCGCTCAAGGCCCTCATGAAGCAGGCGGAGCTGTCGGCGGAGGACCTGGCGAAGGCCGTCAACGCCGCCGGGGAAAAGCGGTTCGGGCGGCCGGGCAGCGCCACCGGTAGGCACGTCCGCCGGTGGCTGTCCGGCGAGACCACTCAGCCGCACACCCACTACCTCGTCGGCCTCATGGACGTCTTCAAGCTGGACGGCGGTCAGCTCGGCTTCACTCTTTCGGATAAAAGATCACAGCAGCTTGCCGGGTTCGATTCAGGCTCTACGCTGCTGGTAGAGAACACCGTTGAGGAGGACCACGTGCTCCGTCGCTCCTTCATGATCGCCGCCACCGGCAACCTGCTCAGCTTCGCCTTCGCCCCGCTCCCAACGTCCGGGCGCATAGGAGCGAGCGACGTCGAACGCATCCGGGAGAGCATCGACCAGCTGCACGCCGTAGACGACCTCTACGGCGGTGAGCAACTGGCCGGCATCGCGGAGTCGTTCGTCAAGCAGATCGAAGACGCCATGGGCAACTGCCTGTACGGGCCCCGCGTCGAGAAAGCCCTGTACCAAGTCATCGGCCAACTCCGGGCCTCGGCCGGATGGTTCGCCTTCGACAGCGGCGACCAGGACCGCGCCGGCAAGAACTTCGACAGCGGCCTTCGCGTCGCCCTCCTCGCTGACGACAAGCAGCTCCAGGCCCGCATCTGGGCGTACATGTCCCGGCAGTCATGGGCGCTCGGCAGGGCGACCGAGACCATCACCATCGCGCGCCTCGCCCTCGACGCCACCCGCAACGCGCGGGACCACCGCCTCAGCGCCCTCCTGCACGGCCGCCTGGCGCTCGGCCACGCCGCCTCCCGGCAAGGTGCCCAGTGCGGCACCGCCCTTGCCCGCGCCGAGACCGCCCTCGACCGGATCGGCACCGCGCCGGCCGACGCCTGGCTCGCCTTCGTCGGCCCGGGGGAAGTGATGGCCGCGGCAGCGATGTCGTATATGGACCTGAAACAGCCGGACCGCGCAGCGCACCAGGAGGAGCAGGCAATGAAGCTCCTCGACCCCGGGTTCCGGAGGAACAAATTCGCGACCGCGGTCCACCTCTCGGAGTGCTACCTCGCCGACGGCCAGGTCGAGCAGGCCGTCAGCATGGCGGGCGAGGCACTGGACCTCTACCCGTCGGTGAACTGCCCGCGCTGGGCCGTCCACCTCGGCCAGGTCAAGGAGAAGGTGGCCGAGGTTGACCTTCCCGACGTCGCCGCTTTCGTGGAACGCTACGACACCGTCACCGCCGCCTCATAAGGAACAGGAGCAGCACTGTGACCGCCGAGCCCAAGACCCTGACCGTCAGCTACCACACCGCCGAGAGCCTGCCGGCCATCGAGTCGCTGCTGCTCGACCTCTACGCCGAGATCTACGCCGCCGAGGCCGCCACCGATCCGTTCTTCTCCGTCGAGCGGTTCACCGACCGCCTCCACCGCCACGCCGACGCCCCACGCTGGGGCTGCGCGCTCGGGGAAGTCGACGGCGCCCCCATCGGCTACGCCTACGGCTTCGCCCGGACCGCCGAATACCGGTGGGCCGGACTCGTCAGCACGGTCCCGGGCGTCGACCTCACAGAGCACGACACCCGCACCTTCGCGCTGTGCGAGGTGATGGTTCGTGCGGACTTCCGCGGCACCGGCACCGCCCGCACGCTGCACGGGGAACTGCTCTCCCACCGGGTCGAGGAGCGCTCGAACCTCCTGGTCGATGAGGAACACCCGAAGGTCCGGGCCCTCTACGAGCGGTGGGGCTACACCGAGATGGGGATCATGCAGCCGTACCCGGACTCTCCCCGCTACGTCTCCATGTGGCGCCCGATCACTCCCTGAGCGGGCGGGCGCTGCCCGCTGGGACGTTCGGCGCCCGCAACAGCGAAGCACGACCGTCTTGGTTCGCGTTCTATGGGCCGGCCGAGCTCCATGCGCTCACCGCGATCGTCCGCGACCGTCTCGGTGATGGTCCGCCCGAACTGGCGCAAGGCCGGAGTCTCCGAGCAGCTCCAGTCGGCACTGATCGACGACCGGCCCGAGGCCCTGGCGGTGCTCCTCGTCGACCCCGACCACCCCAAGGTGCAGAAGCTGTACGAGTCCTGGGGCTACAAGCCGGTCGGCTTCCGGCAGCCCTTCGCGGACTCGCCCCGGTACGCCGTCATGGTGCGCACGCTCCGCTGACTGCACGCAGCGCGGCCCGGACCTTCCGCAGGAAGGTCCGGGCCGCCGAGCCAGCCGAGGCACCGTTTCACCTGGTAGCCGGTGATCTCGCAGGCCCGGTTCTTTCCTTGGGTGAACGCTCGCCATGACGGGACGCGCGTGTTCCCGCCGTGTTCCCGCGGCGGGAACACGTCCCGCGAACCTCAGGCCGTTCCAGCAGGTCAGGACCTATATGAAGATTGGTGCCCGGAACCGGACCCGAACCGGTGAGGCCAACCCCGCACGCGCGGGGAGCAGGCCGAGGTCGTCGCGTTGAAGGGCCGCCGGGAGGGGACCAACCCCGCACGCGCGGGGAGCAGTCTTGCTGACCTGGGACTTTAGCTGGCCGACTGCCCGATCTGTGCAACTTTCAGTGAAACGGACATATCGACCATTCCTTTCCGTGGGTCGGCAGCAACGCCAACTTTGCTGCCCGAGCCGGGTTGTGCCAGCAGGCACGGGCCGCGCGGCAGCCTATCCCGCGTGCCACCGGTTCCGGCCGCTCGCAGCGTCGGGCGGACACCTTGGCGGCGAATCCCGGGCGGTGAGGCGTCAGGCCGTCCGTTCGACCGCCTCGAAGATGTCGGCGTCGGTCTCCTTCTGCGACTTTGGCAGTGCGTCCCAGTCCGCCACGTAGCTCGGCTTCGGGTCCTCGATGTACTTGTGGATCCGGGCGAGCCCGCAGAGCGCGACGAAGCGTCCCTTCTGCTCGCGTGTGAGCCCGGCCGTCGTGTCGCCACGCACCTTCGCGAAGTCCCGCACCTTCCCGAACACCGCCGCCGCGGAACGACGTTCTCAATCCGGCGTCTCCTCCCGCTGAACGATGTGTCCCGGCTTCGACTTCCCGGGAAAGTGCCGCTTCACCCCGGCGACCCACGCTCCTCGGAAGACGCCAGTCGTCGGCCATGGCCATCGCCCCTTCTCGTCAGCCGGCACGGGACAACGCCGAGACCTGGTAATGCAGTTCAGCTCCGGGCCGACGACCTCGACCTGTGACCTTCGCCCGGCAGGTGATTGACTGCACCGCATGGACCTCGCGCGAGCGTTCCCCGCATGCACGGACGTGCTGACGAGCTGTTCCGGCCGGGATGTCGGCCGGTATTCCCTCGCCCGACAGGATGGCCTGGCATGAGCATCGGTGGCATGTCGCCGGAGCCCGGCCCTGTCCCGAAGGCCTGGGAGGCGCCACCTTTCGACCCCGAACTGAGTGCGGCGCTGGCGGCTTTGGGAGACGCGGCAAGGGAGCCGCTCACCCCGGAGAACCTCGCGGCCCGGCAGGAGCGGGATGTTGCGGCCCGGCCCAGGCCGACGGTCCGGGATCTCCGGGCCGGCGGCCGCTTCGAGGTGGACGAACTGCGCGTGCCAGGAACGTCGGACGGGCAGGACGTCACGCTCGTGAGTGCGCGGCCCGCCGGGATCGCCGGGCCGTTGCCGCTGCTGTACTACATGCACGGCGGCGGAATGGTCATGGGCAATGCGTGGTCCGTACTTCCGCAGCTGCTCCACGAATGGGCTCTCACGCTGGAGTTGGCCGTCATCTCGGTCGAGTACCGGTTGGCACCGCAGGCGCAGTACCCCGGGCCGGTGGAGGACTGTTACGCCGGATTCGTCTGGGCGGCCGCGCACGCGGCCGAACTGGGCGTCGACGCGGACCGCATCATTGTCGGAGGGAAGAGTGCCGGCGGCGGACTCGCCACGGCACTCGCCCTGCTCACCCGTGACCGGGGCGGGCCCACGCCGATCGGGCAACTGCTCCTGTGCCCCATGCTCGACGACCGCAACAGCACCTTCTCCAGCCGCCAGATGGCCGGCGTCGACACCTGGGACCGAACCTCCAACGCAACCGCGTGGCGGGCGCTGCTGGGCGACCAGTACGGTGCGGCGGACCTGTCGCCCTACGCCGCCCCCGCCCGCGCCACGGATCTGTCCAGGCTGCCCCCGGCCTACATCGAGGTCGGATCGGCCGAGACCTTCAGGGACGAGGACGTGGCCTACGCCAACGCGATCTGGCAGGCCGGTGGCCAGGCCGAACTGCACGTATGGCCCGGAGCCTTCCACGGCTTCGACACCTGTGCGCCACAGGCGGCCCTCACCCAGGACGCCCGCAACGCCCGTTACCGCTGGCTTCGGCGCATCCTCACCCGGTCCGATGCGAGTAACGGACCTGCCTGCTGAGCGCGTTACGGCGGCCGGGCGATTGAAGTCGGGAGTTCGTCGTCGGTGCTCAGCAGGTCGGGCAGGTGCACTTGCGCACCGCTTCCACGAACTTCGTCGACTTCTCGAACTGTTCGGGAGGAGCCGGCCGTGGAGGCCAAGCCCTTCGAGCTACTGGGACCAACCCCGCACGCGCGGGGAGCAGCTCGGCTGCGGCCCTCTGATCTGCTGGTTCCATGGGACTCTCGGCGGCGGGTGAATCGCGGTTCCGGTGACGCTCCGTGACTCCGGCACGGAGAGTGATCCAGCACCTCGTTTCACCCGCCGCCGACATGCAGCTCGATCCCACGGGCGGCCTGCCCAGCAGCGCGCGGGCGGGGCAGCGGTCAGGTGTTCACCGGTCGGGGTTCAACAGGTCCGCGGCCGCCGGGTGCTGCGCGGGGTTGGTGCGGGTACGGTTTAAGGGAAGGCACGGCCGTATCGGGACTCTGGGGCCCGGCCATCGGGGCTGGGTGTCCGGGGGGTGGGCCTGGGCTGTTGTGCGCTGTTTCGCCTGGCCGCGCGCTCCTTGCGGGAGTGCTTCCGGTTTCACCACGGGAGGTCCGTATGGGCATTGTCCGTATCCGCCTGCACGACGGACCTGAGCAGCTTCCGGCGCGGGGTGGCCGGGTGCGGGTGCACCGGTACGAGTGGTTCTACTGCACCCGCATCACCGAGTAGGCCCCGCCGTGCTTACCGCTCTGTCGCCGGTGAGCCTGCGGGAGACATCCGTATCGTCCGGCCGGGCGATTGGAGTCGCAGGCCCCCGCGGAGGCGGTGAGGCGGATCTGTGAGGCGTCGTCGGCTCCGGAGTTCCCGCGGGCTGCCGTGTCCGGCCCGTTCTCCGAGCGTACGAGTCACCGCTGTCCTGGGTCTGTGCGTACCGGCCCGGAACCCAGGGTCTGCCAGAGGGTGAACGGCCAGCTGTTGATGGCCGGCGTCGCCCTGGATAGGAAGGATGAGCAACATGTTCACGGAGCGTAAGCCGATTGCGATCGTGGGAATGGCTTGCCGGTTTCCGGGCGGGGTCGAATCACCGGAGGATCTCTGGCGCCTTGTCACCGATGAGACTTGCGTGTCGGAACCGTTGCCTCGGGACAGAGGGTGGGATCCGGAGCAGTTGTTCGATTCGGACCGCGGAGCGGGCGGGAAAACCTATGTTCGTAGTGGTGCCTTCCTGACGGATGTGGCCGGGTTCGACGCTGATTTCTTCGGTATCAGTCCGAGGGAGGCCCTGGGGATGGATCCTCAGCAGCGTCTGCTGCTGGAGTGTGCGTGGGAGGCGTGCGAGCGGGCGCGTCTGGACCCGCGGGTACTGCGGGGGACAAGGACCGGGGTCTATGTCGGTGCCACCGAGAGCGGCTACGCGGCCTGGGCGGAGCGGGGTGGTACCGAGGCCGATGGGTACCTGGTGACGGGCAGCACTCTGAGTGTGGCTGCCGGCCGCATCGCCTACGTTCTGGGTCTTACCGGTCCGACTCTGACGGTCGATACGGCGTGTTCGTCGTCGTTGGCGGCTCTGCATCTCGCGGTGCGTGCTCTTCGGGCGGGCGAGTGCTCCATGGCGCTCGCCGCCGGGGTGACGGTGGGTGCCGGGCCTCAGTACCTGCTGGAGTTCAGCCGTCAGCAGGCACTCGCTGCCGATGGGCGCTCGAAGGCCTTCGCCGCGGACGCCGACGGATTCGCTCTGGCCGAGGGGGTGGGGACCCTCTTGCTGGCCACACCGCTTGAGGCGGAGCGGCTGGGGCTGCCCGTACTGGCGATGGTCCGTGGATCCGCGCTCAACGAGGACGGTGCGAGTCAGGCACTGACCGTTCCGAGTGGGCCCTCACAGCGGGAGGTCATCGCACTGGCTCTGGCCGACTCCGGGCTCGTATCCGCAGATGTGGATGCGGTGGAGGCCCATGGCACCGGTACAGCGGTGGGCGATCCGATCGAGGCCTCATCGATCGCCGCGACCTACGGCGCCGGGCGCCCGGTGGACCACCCTGTGTGGGTGGGGTCGGTGAAGTCCAACATCGGCCATTCCCTGGCCGCTTCGGGTGTCGCCGGAGTGATCAAGATGGTGATGGCCATGCGGCATGGCATTCTGCCCAGGACATTGCACGCGGCCGATCCTCACTCCGGAGTCGACTGGACGGCCGGTGGGATGCGCCTGCTGAACGAGCAGCGGCCCTGGCCGCGGACGGGGCGGCCCCGCCGGGCGGGGGTTCTCGGGTACGGGATCAGCGGTACGAACGCGCATGTGATCCTCGAAGGTGTTCCGTCGGCTCCGGGCCGGCCGCAGCCCCGGTCCGGGGTGGAGGCGGATCCAGGGGTGTGGCTTCTGTCCGCTGACGGTCCCGAAGCGCTCCGGGAGCAGGCCCGGAGGCTGGCTTCCGCAGTACGCGGTTCCCCGTCCCCGAACGCCCGGAGTCTGGGGCGGTCGCTGATCACCACCCGGACGTCCTTCGACCACCGGGCGGCGGTGGTGGGGACGGATCCGGAGTCCTTCCTCGCCGCCCTGGACGTGCTGGGCAGGGGAGAGAGGGATCCCCGTGTGGTGACCGGGGTCCGCCGTGACGAGCCCGGTGCGGTCTTCGTGTTTCCGGGCCAGGGCGCGCAGTGGCCTGGTATGGCGCATGAACTGCTCGCTACTTCACCGGTGTTCGCCCGTTCGATGCAGGAGTGTGCCGAGGCGCTGGGCGAATTCGTGGAGTGCGACTTCATGAAGGTCGCCCGCGACATGGATGTTCCCGAGCGTGTGGATCTTCTCCAACCGCTGCTGTTCGCCGTCTCCGTCTCCCTGGCCAAACTGTGGCAGTCCTACGGTGTGAGCCCGGCCGCGGTCATCGGACACAGCCAGGGCGAGATCGCCGCCGCGCATGTGGCCGGTGCGCTGAGCCTGTCCGACGCCGCCCGTGTCGCCGCGTTGCGCAGCCGTGCGCTGGTGGCCATCGCCGGCGAGGGCGGCATGGTCTCCTGCACGGGTAGCGGCGTGGACGCACTGCGCCGGTACGCGGCACGGTGGGGAGGGCAACTGGAGGTCGCCGCCGTCAACGGGCCCGGCAGCGTGGTGCTGGCCGGTGGCAGGGACGCCATCGAAGAACTCCTCGCCCAGGCCGAGGCCGACGGTATCGAGGCGCGACGCGTCAATGTCGACTACGCCTCGCACTCTTCCGCTGTCGAGGCGGTCCGCGGACGGATCCTGGCGGATCTGGCCGCGCTTCGGCCCCACGCGCCCGAGACCCCCTTCCTGTCGGCCACGACCGGAAACGACATCGGCGATGCGCTGCTGGACGCGGACTACTGGTACCGCAATCTGCGGCAGACCGTGCGCTTCGACGAGACGATCGGAGCGGCCCTCGCGGCCGGGCACCGTCTCTTCCTGGAAATCAGCCCCCACCCCCTCCTGGCGCCGGGGATCCACGAGACCGTGGACGGCGCCGCTGGCGACGCGACGGTCCTCACCACGCTGCGGCGCGACGACGGGGGGATGCCCCGGTTCCTCACCGCGCTGGCCGAGGCCCACTGCCATGGTGTGCGCGCCGACTGGAGCTGGGCGACGTCCGGGGGCGAGGACACCGACCTGCCGACCTACGCGTTCCAGCACAAGCGCTTCTGGCTGACTCCGCCGAAGAAAGCGGCCACTGCCGCGACGGCGGGACTGCGTACAGTGGAGCACCCGTTCCTCGAACTCGAGATCGACACCGCCCAGGACGGCGGCCGGATCCTGACCGGCAGGCTCTCCCTGCATGCTCATCCCTGGCTGGCCGACCACGCGGTCAAGGGCAGCGTGATCCTGCCCGGCACCGCGGTCATGGAACTCGCCCTGCAGGCCGCACAGCAGATCGGCCACGCACAGGTCAGTGATCTCACCCTCCTCACACCGATCGTCCTCCACCCGACGCAGGACCTGCTGCTCCAGATCGTCGTAGGCCCGGCGGACACGGCGGAGCAGCGCACGGCCACTGTCTACACCCGCGGAGCGGACGCTCCCGCCGACCTCGCCTGGGACCGGCACGCGCAATGGATCCTGGCACCCGGCGGGGAAAGCGCTCCGGAGACGACGGCACCATGGCCTCCCCACGACGCGGAGCCCGTGGCGCTCGACGGCTTCTACGAGCGGCTGGAAGCCGTCGGGTACGAGTACGGACCGGTGTTCCGGGGGCTACGGGCCCTGTGGCGCCACGGCGACCACCTCTACGCCGAAGTACGGCTCCCGGAGGAACAGCACGACACGGCCCACAGGTTCGCCCTGCATCCCGCCCTGCTGGACGCGGCCATGCATCCGCTGCTGTTGAACCTGCGCGATCCCCAGCGAGTGGAACTGCCCTTCAGCGTCGGCCGGCTGCACCTGTACGCCTCGGGTGCCACCGAGCTGCGAGCCCGCATCTCCGCCTCCGCCGGCGGTCCGGCGTCGGTCACGGTCACGGATACCGCGGGCAAGACGGTCGCATCACTGAAGGATCTCACCCTGCGCCCCGTGGGAGAGCAGCGGCTCAGCCGCCGCGACAACGCGTTCACCCAGGTATGGCGGCCGCTGCCGCTGCCCGCGCAGGCAGCGGTACGGAGCCGGCCGGACGTGGACGTCCTTGAGGTCCCGGTCCTGCCCACGCTCACGGAGCGGTTGTTCGCCGTTCTCGTGGGAGTCAGGACACACCTCGCGGACGGGAGTTCCCCGGTCGTCATCACCCGCCAGGCCGTGGCAGTACAGGAAGGGGAGGACATCGGCGACCTCGGTGCTGCCGCCGTGTGGGGACTGGTCCGTACCGCGCAGAGCGAGCACCCCGGCCACATCACCCTCGTCGATCTCGACGACACAGAGGCCTCCCAGGAGGCCCTCCACCTCGCGCTGGCCTCGGGCGAGCCCCAGATCGCGCTGCGTAAAGGGCTCGCCTTCGTGCCCCGCCTGGCCACGCTGGACCCGGCCGCCCTGCTCACCCCGCCACCGGGCGCGACGTCCTGGCAGCTCGCCCCGGGGGAAGGCAACACCCTTGAGAGCCTGCGTCTGCGGGAGGCACCGGAAGCAGCCGTACCGCTCTCACCCGAACAGGTCCGCGTCGATGTCAGGGCGGCGGGCCTCAACTTCCGCGATGTGCTGGTGGCGCTGGGCGTGGTCGACCCCGGAGCCAGCCTCGGGCGTGAAGCGGCGGGAGTGGTCACAGAAGTCGGATCCGCCGTGGATTCATGTGCGCCCGGCGACCGCGTCATGGTGCTATTGGTGGGCCGTGACCGCACAGCCAGTGCTTTCGGACCCGTGGTCGTGGCAGACCACCGGGCGGTGTCCCCGATCCCGGACGGCTGGACGTTCACCCAGGCGGCCGGGGCTTCGGTGGCCTTCGCCACCGCCTCATACGTGTTCGAATTCCTGGCCGCTCTGAAACCGGGCCAGCGTGTCCTCATCCACGCGGCCACCGGCGGGCTGGGGATGGCGGCGGTCCAGCTCGCCAAGCATCTGGGTGCCGAGGTCTTCGCCACGGCCAGCCCCGCCAAATGGGACACCCTGCAAAGTATGGGCATCCCTCTCGACCACATCGCCTCCTCCCGCACCCTGGAGTTCGAGCAGGCCTTCCTCACCGCCACCGACGGGCAGGGCATGGACACCGTGCTCAACAGCCTGTCCGGAGAGTTCATCGACGCCTCCCTGCGACTGCTCCCGCGCGGAGGCCACTTCATCGAAATGGGCGTCACAGATCTGCGCGACGCAACGGACGTCGCCTTCCGGCACCCAGGTGTCAATTACCTGGCCTCCGACCTTCTCGACATCAGGCTGGACGAACTGCGCACCGTACTCGGCCGTCTCACGGAGCACTTCCGCGCCGGCGACCTGACGCCCCTGCCCACGAGGGTCTGGGACCTGCCCCACGCCCGGTCGGCGTTCCAGACCCTCAGCCAGGCACGGCACACCGGCAAACTGGTCCTCACCATCCCCCGCACCATCGACCCGAACGGCACCGTGCTGATCACCGGCGGTACCGGCAGACTCGGATCCCTTCTCGCCCGGCACCTCGTAGCCACCCACCAGGCCAGGCACCTGCTCCTGACCAGCCGACAGGGCGGGAAAGCGCCCGGAGCCCCCGCACTGGCCCAGGAGCTCTCCGCCGAAGGCGCGACGGTCGACATCGTCTCCTGCGACGCCGCGGACCGCGACGCCCTGGCCGCCGTCCTCGCCACCGTCCCTGCCGAACACCCCCTCACCGCCGTCATCCACACGGCCGGCGCCCTGGACGACGCCGTTTTCCAGTCCCTGACCAGCCGACAACTGGACAGGGCACTGCGCCCCAAAGCCATCGCCGTCAACCACCTGCACGAACTCACCCAGGACGCCGACCTGGCAGCCTTCGTCCTCTACTCCTCCGCCTCGACCGCCATCGGCCAGGCCGGCCAGGCCGGCTACGCCGCCGCCAACGCCTACCTCGACGCCTTGGCCCACCACCGCCGCGCACGCGGCCTGCCCGCCATCTCCATCGCCTGGGGACTGTGGGCCGACAGCAGCGCCATGACCAGCCACATGTTCACCAAGGACAGCTCGACGGACCGCGCCTCACGGACCGTCTACCGCCCCCTGTCGGCCGACGACGGACTCGCCCTCTTCGACACGGCACTGGCCGTCCAGAGCCCCTACCTGCTCGCGGCTTCCTTCAAACAGCAAACCCTCCAGGCCCAGGCCGAAGAAGGATCGCTCGCCCCGTTGCTGCGTGACCTCACCCGCGCTCCTGCTGTCCGCCGGACCACGGAGGAGAAGGACCTGTCGTGGCCACAGCGGGTCCGCGACCTCCCGCACGAGGAGCGTCTTGAGGAACTGACGACCCTGGTACGCGCCCTCGCGGCCGACGTCCTGGGCCACCCCGACCTCCAGGACATCCCCAGCGGGCGCTCGTTCCGCGACAGTGGATTCGACTCACTGTCCTCCGTGGAACTGCGCACACTCCTGGCCAACACCACCGGGCTGCGACTCGCCCCGTCCGCGGTCTTCGAATACCCCGACCCACTCGCCCTCGCCCGTCACCTCGAAGAACAACTCGCCTCCGAGCAGGGCACCGCTACCACTCCCCCCACGCAAGACCAGGAGGACACAGTCCTCATCACGGAGTTCACCACCGCCGTCGAGAGCGGAGACACCGAGACCGGAATGCGCCTGCTCCGCGCCGCCGCCCGCCTGCGCCCCACCTTCACCACCCCCGAACCCTCCGACCTGACACCCCCGGACCAGCTGTCCCACGGTACGCAGGCCCCCGCGCTGGTCTGCCTCCCCTCACTTCCCTCGACCCCGCAGCGGCCGGAGTACGCGCAGCTGGCAGCGCACCTGGGCAACCACGAGATGTGGTCCCTCCACTATCCGGGCTACCACCCGGGGCAGGGCCTCCCGGAATCACTCACCACCCTTCTCGACATCCTCGTTGATGCCACCGCGCAGATCACCGCGAAAAACAAGCCCTTCGTTCTCCTCGGACACTCCTCCGGCGGCTGGATAGCACACACACTCGCGCAGCGCCTCGAAGAACACCGTCACCCGGCGAGCGGCCTGATCCTCCTCGACACCATCCCCGCAGCCGACACCCGGCACGAAATCTACGAGGCATCGGCCGGCCGTCTCGCCCAAGCCGTCGCCGGCGGCTTCTACGGCACCGCCGCACTCACCGCAACAGCGGCCTACGTCCAACTCATGGCCCACTGGACACCGACCCCCATCGACACCCCGACGCTCTACCTCCGGGCGACCCCCAGCCTGTCCTGGCCGGTACCCCACACACTGCGCCAAGCCACCGGCGACCACTTCACCATGATCACCCAGTACGCCTCCCACCAGGCGGACACCATCCAGCAATGGCTCCCCACAACCGTCCTCTGAGCGGGGCAGTCAGCCCTCCGGCACCGAAGGCGTCCTCAATCCCCTTCGCCCGACAGCCCTGGAGCACCGCGATGACCCACACCTACGACCCCGACCTGGTCAAACTGATCGGCACCGCAACCCAGGCGTCCGGCGGCGTCCCCTACGAGGCACTGCTCCGGATCACCGCCGCGCTGCCCTCGAACACGCCGCTGCTCGCCGACCATGACCGTCTGCGCTCCTTGCTCGAACTGACTGCCATGGCCGACCCCCGACTGTTCCACGTGATGTTCCTGCACCACTGCATGACCATCGGGCCGGCCCTCGTCTGCGGAGCCACACCCGAGGACATCACCACATTGACGACGGCCCGCGCGGTCGGCGCGGCCCTGATAACGGAAATCGGCCGGGGGAGCAGCATCGCGCATACCCGGACCCGCGCCCGCTGGGAGCCGTCAACGCGGACATTCGTTCTGCACACCCCGGACGCGGCCGCCGCCAAGTTCCCTGTGAACGTCGCCCAGGACGGCGTGGAGCGACTCGCGGTGGTCAGTGCCCGCTTGGACATGGCAGGGACGGACCGCGGCACGTTCTTCTTCCTCGTCCCCCTCCGCGACGAAACCGGACCCTGCGGCGGCATCGCCATCCGCCCGCTGTCCCCGACAGCGCTTCTCCCGCTGGACTACGCAACTGTCCGATTCGACAACGTCCGGGTCCCCGACGAACGCTGGCTCGCCGACGGCGCGACCATCACAGCGGACGGCTCGTTCCACGATCCACTGGGCAGTGCCGACGAACGGACCCGCCGCAGCCTGACCGTGGGGAGATTCGCCTGGGGAGCGGTTACCGCAGGACTCGCGGCGGCCGCCCGTGCAGCAGTGGCGATCGCCCTGCCGCACGCGGCTCGGCGACAGACCGTCGACCGATGGCACATCAGGCGGCCCGCGCTCGACCATCTGCACCAGCAGCGGCTTCTGTTCGGTGCCGCGGCCAGAGCGAAGGCAGCCACTGCCCTGGCCCGGCAGGCCACCCACCCGAGCTGGCACATCCCGCCGGACAGCGGCAGCAGCGCTCCCGGAGCCACGCCCTCGGTCATACGCGGCCTCGGACTGGCGAAGGTCACCGTCGATCGGCTCTCGGACAGCGCCGTCGACCGCTGCCGCCAAACGGCAGGCGCACTCGGATTCTTCTCGGAGAACCGGCTGATCGACTATCAGGCCCTGACGATGGCCTTTCGGTCCGCCGGTGGCGACAACCGCCTCATCCTGCTCGACGCGGCCTGGTCGATGGTTCAGGGAGTGGAGTACGAGCCGCCCGCGGAAGAACCCGGCCCCGAGCTCTCCGACCTGGAGAACCCCCTCACCCTCACCCGTCTCTTCCGCAGACGCGAGGGTCGGCTGCACACTGAACTCGCCCAGCGGTTCGCCGCCGCGACGGCGGCAGGCCTCACACCGGACGAGGCATGGAACAACCTGTCCTCCCATGCCGAACAACTCGCCCTGGCCCACAGCACCCGAATGCTGTCCGAAGCACTGCGCACCTGCCCCGATGCCGGGGAACCTCTTGTGCAGGACCTGTACCAGCTTCTGCGACTCGAACACATCGCCGCCGACCTCGCCTGGTACCTCGTCGAAGGCTATCTGACACCGTCGCACGCCCGCGCCCTGCCCGAACTCATCGACCGCCTCTGCCGCAGGCTCCACGATCAAGCACCCCAGGTGGTCGACGTGATGTCCGTGCCGACCGAACTGATTCGCGCCCCGCTGGGAGACCCCGACTATGTGACCTCGATGGTCGGTGCCTGGACCTCCTAGCGGCCAACGAGTTCACGATGACCCTTCAGAGCGACTCGGGCGTGCGTCTGAAGGACGAGGAGAACCACTGCCGGGGGACCTTGTCGCCCCGTTGCTCGCAGACGAAGGCATCACCGAGGACACCGACCCGACCGACCTGCCCACCCTCCAGGCCACCCTGGACCGCGCCGTCGCGGCCGCCCTGCTGCGCCAGGTCGTCGCCTCCATCGCCGCCGCCGCCGAGACCGAGCGCGCCGCGACCGACGACCACCGACCCTCGCCCGTAAGGGCCGTGCCCACCGCTCGGTCCAGAAGCCGGGCCGGCCGAGCTCCACGCGCTCACCGCGATCGTCCGCGACCAGATCCGCATACGTGTCCACAGAAGGTCCTTTCGAAAACCGGGCGCACCACGGCCACCCGCGAACGATCTCCCGAGGACTATGGCTACGCCCCCGCTCCCCGCACATCGGTCATCTCACCGATACGCGTTCTCGCAGCCTCGGCGTGCGGGATCGTGTCGGGCTTCGGGAGGGTATGGGGCGAATCGCGGGTCGCCGTGGGTGACCCGGGTGCAGAAGCAGGCGGTGACGGCGAGGCGCGTGGCCGTCGTCGACCGCCGCACCTTCAACGGCACCGTCATCGGAACCGGTACCGGTTCCTACCGCCTTGCCGGCACCCGTGCCCGAGCCGAAGAGTCCGCCGGGGCCGGCTGATTTCCTGTGGCTGAAGGTCTGTTCTCGACCTTGGGCGAAGGGGGCGCGCGCCGCCTGTGTTCTCCGAGCTCTACCATCGGGCGTGTCATAACGACGGTCAGGGGGCGTGATGAGGCAGGACTTTGTGGAGCGCATACGAGCGTGGAGCACGCGGCGAAAGATCCTGATCTATCTGATCGCGCAGTTCGTCCTTTTCGGCCTGATCATCACGACCATCCGTGTCTGGGACATTGATATACCCCTCCTGGCTTACCTCGGGCCATGGCTCGGCACAGTCGCAGGAGGGCTGTTCGGCATGTCCCTCGGATTGAAGAGACCAGCCCGGTAAGGCTCGGCCACGCCAGGTGCAGCCGGGCCACGCGCCAGGCGCCGTCAGGTTTGGGGCCAACCCCGCACGCGCGGGGAGCGGAGACCACCTGAAAGGATCTGCCCCACCGGGGAGGGACCAACCCCGCACGCGCGGGGAGCGGGGCCGGTCCACCATCGTCGCCGCCCTGGTGACGGGACCAACCCCGCACGCGCGGGGAGCGGGCCTCCGTGCATCGCTTCCGGCTCCTAACCGGGGGACCAACCCCGCACGCGCGGGGAGCGGTCTTGGTGACCTGCGGGTTTACCTTGCCAGGTGGCCAGTTCTTGCTAGTTTCATCGAAACGGACATACCGCCCCATCTAGGTTTGCATGCCGCGCCCGCACCACCTGGCGGCGGAACTGCCGGGCAGTACCAGCCTACTGGCGATCCGCGAGGCCGGTTCGGCTGAACGATTGTCCAACAGGTTCGCCCCCGAGCGACGACTACCGCCCATCAATACGCGTGATCCGCCGTCACGTCCGCCGAGAGGTTCAGCGCGTGCTCGGCCGTCGGGCCCCGGAGGGCGAGCAGGGTGAGGGTGAGGGCGTCGATGGCGGTGAGGTGGGCGATGCGGCTGGCGGTGGTTTCGAGGCCGAAGACGAGGTCCTGGCCGCCGGCGACGAGGGTGTGGGTGGCGGCGTCGCTCAGGGGGGAGCGGGCGTAGCTGGTGAGGGCGATGACGTTCGCGCCGGCGGTGCGGGCGCGGCGGGCGGTGTCGACGACCGTTTGTGTCGCGCCGGTGTGGCTGATGGCCAGGCAGACTGCGGTGGGCGGGAGTTGTGCGGCGGCGAGTTGTGCGGTGAGGGGGTCGGCGGGGGCGTCGACGAGGATGCCGAGGGCGCGGAGGCGGTAGGCGGCGTCGAGGGCGACCGCGCCGGAGAGCCCGGCGCCGACGACCACGACGTGGCTCGCGGCGTCCAGCACCTGTGCCGCCTCCCGCAGGTCGTCCGCCGTGAGGGTGGTGGTCATTCCGTCGAGCGTTTCCCGGGCGGCGTGGATGGTGCTGGCGAGTGCGCGGGCGGCCGGGTCCTGGTCGTCGGACGGGGTGGGGGCCGGGTTCGGCGCCTGGCGGACGGCGGCGATCTTCAGCTCCTGGTAGCCCCGGAACCCGAGCCGCTGGCACGCCCGGACCACGGACGACGGCGCGGTGCCGGCCAGTGCGGCGACGTCGCTGACGCTCAGGTGCACCAGGTCGACGCCCCGGTCGAGGACGACCTGGGCGACGCGTGCCTCGGTGCCGCGCAGGTCGCCGAGGTGGGCGCGGATGTGCGCGGCCAGCTGGGATTCCAGAACAGAAAATTCGGAACGCTCTTCCATGGATCTAGGGTAGCGTGGAATTCAGTTCCAAGCCCATTGGAGGTGAGTTTCGCCATGCCCGCACTCGCATCCGTGCTGCCGAGCGGTACGGCGGCCGTGCCCGTGGCCGTCCTGGCCGCGGCGGTCCTGCACGCCGTCTGGAACGGGCTGGCGCATCGGATCCCGGACAAGCTCGTCGGCTTCGCCCTGATCAACCTCACCTATGCCGCCTGCGCCGTCGTGCTGGTCGCGTTCAACCCGCTGCCGGCCGCCGCGGCCTGGCCCTACCTTCTCGCCTCCGTGGTGATGCAGGTGACGTCCCAGATACTTCTGCTCCGGGCCTACCAGCTGGGGGACTTCGGGCAGATGTACCCGATCGCCCGCGGGTCGGCGCCGCTGCTGGTGGCCCTGCTGTCCGCGACGGTGCTGGGCCAGGCTCTCGGTGGCGGGGAACTGCTCGGCGTGCTGGTGATCTCCTGCGGCCTGATCGGGCTCGCCCTCGCCAAGGGGATACCCGGGCGGGCGCAGCTGCCCGCTCTCGGGGCGGCCGCCGGTACCGGGGTGATGATCGCCGCTTACACCGTGCTGGACGGCAGCGGCGTACGGCACTCCGGTACCGTCGGCGGCTACATCGCCTGGCTCTTCCTGCTTCAGGGCCCGGCGTTGGCGCTGATCGCCTGGGCCCGGCGTGGTCGTTCCCTCGTCGAGGGGATCCGGCCGGTGGTGCCGGTGGGCATCGCCGGTGGCGTGCTCTCCCTGACCGCCTACGGACTGGTGGTCTGGGCGCAGTCCCGAGGCAACCTGGCGACCATCGCCGCCCTGCGCGAGACGAGCATCGTCATAGCCGCGCTGCTGGCCACGGTGGTCTTCCGCGAACGCCTCGGGCGGCTGCGGATGGCGGCCAGCGCCACTGTCCTGGCCGGGATCGCCGTCCTGGAGTTCGCCCGCCCCTGAGAGACCATCAGAGTCCCTGAGAGTCAATGGGGTTCCTGAGGCGGGGGTTCCTGAGGCGTTCCGCCCACGAGGGAGGCCCGCCCGTCAGGAGGACCCGCCCGTGAAAGGCCACCAGCCCCAAGCCGGCGGTCGACGGTCGGCGGTCAGGGCACGATGACCGTGAGCGAGGTGTTGGTGAGCCGGAACCCCAGCTTCTCGTACAGCCGTTGCGCCTGGTTCCCCTCGCTCACGGCAAGGCCCACCTCGGTGAGTCCGCGGTCGGCCACGTCGGCCAGGACCAGGCGCAGCAGGTCGCCGCCGAGGCCGGGGTAGCCCAGGTCGGGGTGGCGGAAGACGCTGGCGATCCAGGGCAGGCCGTCGCGGTTGGTGAGGATGGCTCCGGCCACGACCTGGTCGGCGTCGTCGACCACCAGCCTGCTGCACGGCAGTACGGGGCCGATGTCCTTCCCGGCGAGCAGGGCCGCCAGCCGCTCCATCCTGGACTGGTCGTCGAGCTCGGGGGAGTGGTCGGGGTGGCCGGGGGCGAACGCGGCGCGTTTTGCCGGGAACAGCTCCTCGGCGTCGCGGTCGCACGGAACGGTGCGGAACCCGCTTCGCAGCGGGGTCTGTGCCCAGTCAGCGGAAGGAGGACAAGCGATCAGATCCAACTCCATGGTGTGAGCGTGCCGGAGGACGGTCGCGCCGCGGTGAAGCAACTGCTCGCCGAGCCCGACAGGGCCGGAGACCACCCAGCCGGACATGTCCGACAGCACGAACTCGACGGGATCAACGGGGCCGACGGCCGCACCGGTGGCGTCGACGGCCGTACCAGTGGGGCCGGCGGCCGCAGCGGCGATGCCGTCGGCGTCCAGCACCTCCAACAGGTCGGCCCACGGCCGCCCCACCCGCTCGCCACGTAGATACCGCACGACCGGAAGGCCATCGACGCTTCGCCCGATCTCCCAGTCTTCTTCCGTTCCAGCCACGCAGCCCACCCGATCTCCGAGAACGTTTCTTGTCCGGCCATCGTCGGCCAGAGCCCGGCCCGGGGACAAGTGGGTTACTCGCCCGGTCCTCCGTCGAGCAGTTCAAGGAATCCGAAGTCGCGGACGAACGCCGCGGTGGCGCAGTTCGGCTTCCGGCGGGCCTCGGAGGCGAAGGCCTCGCGCAGAAACGCGGTGAGCCCCTGGCGGGGGTAGGCCTCCAGAACGGCGTCGACGGCGTCCGGCGGGATCTCCTCCAGGCGCAGGCCGAGGACGTCGGCGGCGGAGCCGAGGTGAATGCCGGCGACCTCGGGGCGCGGGTCGTCGCCGGTGGTCAGCTCCATGTGCAGGCGGACGGCGTCACCGACCAGTTCCGCCAACTCGGGGTCCGCGCCCTCCCGCAGCAGCGTCTCGCGGGCCACCAGGGCGCCGCGCTCCTCGAACGGCGTGACCTGGTCGTCCCAGTCCGGGGTGAGCCCGAGGTCGTGGAAGACGGCTCCGAGGTACAGGGCCTCGCGGTCCGGAGCGAGGCCGCGGCGGGCCAGGATCGCCTCGGCGAAGGCGTATGTGCGGTGACAGTGCGCGACCAGTGCGTCCGGTGAGGCGGCGCGCAGCATGCGCTCGGCGGTTTCGACCAGGGCGGTGTCCGGCCGTGGGGCGAGAGACGGAAGGGAGGTCACGAAGTCTCCTCTGGAACGGAGGTGTCGAGCTCGTTGCGCGGGCTGCCGGTCGGTCTGTCGGCAGCCGGGGACGGGCGGCTGGACCGGTCGGGGGCGCAGAAGCGCTGTCGGTACGCATGAGGGGTGACGGAAGTGTGCTGTCGGAAGGTGCGGTGGAAGGTCTCGGTGGAGCCGAAGCCACAGCGGCCGGCGACGGCGGCGATGGTGAGGTCGCTCTCCTGGAGCAGCCTGCGCGCGGCCTCGACCCGCTGGGCCTCGACGTACGCGGCGGGCGTGCTGCCGGTCTCGCGGGTGAACACCCGGATGAACTGGCGGTCGCTCAGCCCGGCCCGCTCGGCCAGTACGGGCAGCGTCAGCCGTTGGTCGAGGTGGGCGTCGATCCAGGCGAGCAGCTCCGCGATGTCGGCCCGGGCGGTCCGCTGCCGCTCCAGCGGCGCGCTGAACTGGCTCTGCCCTCCGGGCCGTTGGAGGTACATCACCATCCACTGGGCGGTCGCCAGGGCGAGCCTGCGCCCGTGGTCGTCGGCAACGAGCGCGAGGGACATGTCGATTCCGGCGCTCACGCCGGCGCCGGTCCACACCGGGTCGGCGCGGACGTACACGGCGTCCGCGTCCACGGTGATGTCGGGGTACTGCGCGGCGAGCCGGTCGGCGGTGGCCCAGTGCGTGGTCGCCCGGCGCCCGGCGAGCAGACCGGCCTCCGCCAGGATGTGCGCGCCGGTGCAGACGGACGCCACGCGCCGTGTCCGAGGTGAGGTCTCCCGTACCCAGCGGACCACCTCGGGGTCCACCGCGGGCTCGAAGCCGTCCGGGCCCAGCTGCAGTGCCCCGGGGATGATCAGGGTGTCGATGCCGCTGCCGTCGATCTCGCCGAACGCCCGGTCCGCCGACAACCGCAGCCCGCCCGCGCACTCCACCTCGCCACGGCGGGGGCCGACCAGCTCGACGGTGTAGCCACGCGCATGTCCGCGCCCGTACGCGCCCACGCTCGCGCCTGCGTCCGCGCCAGGGCCCGCCCCTGCCGAAACCCCCGCCCCGGCCCCCGTCCGCGCCGCCTCGCCGAGCAGCCGGGTGGCGGCGGAGAACACCTGGGCGGGTCCGGTGACGTCGAGCAGTTCCACCCCTTCGAACACGGCGATGGCGATGCGGCGGGTATGGCTGTGACTCATGAGCCTATGATCCGTACCCGCACCGACCGACGGCAACGACACAGTTGTGTCAGAAAACGACATCCGGCTCCGGTGCCGCGAAATTCAGCGGCGCCGAGCGGCCGCGCCGACCATGCTGGAGATCATGAACGTGCACATCACTGCCGCCGACCGCCTCGGCGAGGAGCGCCTGCCCGGCGGCCGCCTGCTGGCCTGGGCGGAGTGGGGTCCGGTGGATGGAACGCCCGTCCTCCATTCCCCCGGCGCGGCCACCACCCGGGCACTCGGCTTCGGTGCCGACGCAGTGGACGCGCTCGGCGTCCGCCTGATCAGCCTCGACCGGCCGGGACTCGGCTCCTCCACCCCCGCGCCCGGGCGGACCTTCGCCGATTTCGCGGCCGACATCCGCGCCTTCGCCGAGCAGCGCGGACTGGGCCGTCCAGCCATGCTCGGCAACTCCCAGGGCGCGCCGTTCGCCCTGGCCTGCGCCGCCGCGGGCACGGTCGGCGCGCTCGCCCTGGTCTCGGCGGCGGACGAGGTGGCGGCCCCGCACTTCGCCGCCCCGGGCCCGGCCGATGCCGCTGCGGTCACCAGCCGCGCCGCCGAACCGCCTCGCGCCGAACCGCCTCGCGCCGACCCGTTCCCCGCTGACCCGTTCCCCGCTGACCCGTTCCCCGCCGACCCGTTCCCCGCCGAGCTGCGCCGACTGATCGACCTCGCCGTGGCCGACCCGCAGGCCGCCGAGGAACTGTTCGCCGGGTTCACCCCACAGGCGATGTGGGACATGGTGATGGCGGGCAGCCCGGCCCCGGACCTGGCCGTCTACCGGTCACCCGCCTTCGCCGCCGCGTACCGCCGAGCCCTCGACACCGCCTTCGCCCAGGGCCCGGCCGGCTACGCCCGCGACACCGCCCTCGCCATGGGCCGCTGGGGCATCGACTTCTCCGCCGTCACCGTCCCGGTCGACGTCTGGTACGGCGAGCTGGACACCACCCACTCACCCGACCAGGGCGCCACCCTGTCATCCCGCCTCCCGACGGCCACCCGCCACACCGTCCCCGGGGCCGGCGGCGCCCTGCTCTGGACGCACGCCGAGGAGATTTTCCGGACCCTGCTGGAGCGGATCTGAGGCTTGGGGTACATGGGGTGCCGTTCTGGCAATCTGAGCCGATGGACGGTCTCGCCGGTACCCAGTCACCAGTCCGCCGTCTGACCGACCCCGAGGAAGCCATCGCGGAGCTGGAGCGCGTGGTGCCGGGTCTGACCGCCCTGCGCCTGCCGGGTCGCAAAGACGTCAACTGGCCCGCACTGGAGACGGAGCTCGGAACGGCCCTGCCGACCGACTACAAGCTCCTTTGCGAGCTCTATCCGCCCTTTGTGCTCAGCGATTTCCTCGGCTTCGGCGGGCCGGTGCCCGGCTTCGAGGGCACCTGGGTGCAGGGGGCGCGGGAAAGCCTGGAGATCATCACGGAGTGGTGCGAGGAGGCCGACCTGGCCGTCCCGTATGGCGGTCACCGGCCGACCTACATGATCCCTACGGTGGCCGCATGCACATCACCCCCTTCCGGATCGACGTCCCGCAGGCCGAGCTCGACGAGCTGCGTCTGCGCCTCGCCCGTACCCGCTGGCCGGACGAACTGCCCGGTGTGGGCTGGGACTACGGCGTCGCGCTGCCGTATCTGAGGGAACTCGCCGGGTACTGGGCGGACGGTTACGACTGGCGGGTGCACGAGGCCAGGCTCAACGCGTTCCCGCAGTTCACCACCGGCATCGACGGCCAGAACGTGCACTTCCTGCACGTCCGTTCGCCGGAGCCGGAGGCGACGCCGCTGATCATCACGCACGGCTGGCCGAGCACCGTGCACGACTTCGCCGGCATCATCGGCCCGCTCACGGACCCCCGGGCGCACGGCGGGGATCCGGCGGACGCCTTCCACGTCGTGGCGCCGTCGCTCCCCGGCTTCGCCTACTCCGGGCCGACCGGGGAGACCGGCTGGGGCACCCGGCGGATCGCCCGCGCCTGGGCGGAGCTGATGAGCCGCCTCGGCTACGACCGCTACGGTGCCCAGGGCGGCGACTTCGGCGCCATCGTCTCGCCCGAACTCGCCCGCCTCGCGCCGGAGAACGTCCTCGGCGTCCACCTCAACGGGCCGCCCAACGCCTCGTCTCCGGTGGACCCGGCCGAACTCGACCTGCTCACCGACGACGAGCGCGAGCAGGCGCGGCGTAACCAGCGGTGGTGGTACGCCCACTCCGGCTACGCCACCCAGATGGGCACCCGCCCGCAGACCGTGGCCTACGCGCTGAACGACTCACCTGTCGGCCAACTGGCCTGGAACCTCGAATGGTTCGTCGACCATGACCCGACCGCGACCGGACAGCCGCTGCCCGCCCGCGACGCCGTGCTGACCAATGTGACCGCCTTCTGGGTCACCGGCACCGCAGGCTCCGCCGCCCGTCTCTACCGGGAGATCGCCGCCGACGGCTGGGGCCGGTCGGCACCGTCCGGCGTGCCGACCGGGGTGGCGACGTTTCTCGGTGACCGGGCCGTCCGGGGCCTGGCGGAGCTGTCGAACACCATCACCCACTGGTCCGCGTACGACACCGGCGGCCACTTCGCCTCCCTCCAGGCTCCGGACCTGCTCGTCGCCGACATCCGGACGTTCTTCCGCGCCCTGTGCTGACCAGGGCAGGGCACGGCCCGATTGTCAGAGGGGCCTCATAGCTTCGTGCCATGAGCGTCCCTTCCGTGATCCCGGTCAAGTACGAGCCCGACTACCGGACCAGTACCATCGGCCACTGCCTGGGCGGGCAGTTCTTCGGTTCGGTCACGGCCGCCTTCCCCGAAGGGTGGTCCGGCAAGGACTGGCCGGAGAACAAGCGCTGGTTCGCCGTGCTGCACCGGTTCGACGAGGCCGGGCAGCACCTGGGCTCCCGGATACGGTGCACGGGCACGACGGCGGACGGCGAGCGGCAGGTGATCGACGTCGCTTGCGAGCTGCTGGACCAGTGGCTGGACGAACTGCCGGATCGCACGTACGGCGACATCGCGATCGCGCCCTTCGCCGTGCACGAGGAGGGGTGCCTCTTCGGCCTGGTCGTGGAACAGCACGGCGCGGGCGACAGCGAGGGCGAAGCCGAGGGCGAGGACGACTGGGCGGAGCTCTACCCGGACGGCCTCGGCTTCCACGCCCCGTGGGACGGCGAGTACGACACCTGAGCCGCTTGCGGCGCCCGGCTGTTGAGCGTATTCGAGCCCACTGGAACGGTGCTCCCGCTCAGATCGCGTGATGTCGCCGCTTCTGCGGCGACATCAGCCCGGCGACCACGTGCCGGGCAGCCGTACGGCCGTCCGGGCGGGGCACCGGCACCCGCGGGCCTGCCAGGTCCCGGCCAGTGAGGGACTTGGCGCCGACAGTGGTCCAGTCGACGCGGCTCACCACGGCGACGTGGCCTTCCACGTGGGCTTCTTCGTCCTCCCAGTCGTCGGGAGGCGCCATCAGGACGCGAAGGTCCCGGTCGTTCAGCCATTCCAGCCCGAGGACCTGCCGGCCGAAGTCGTGCTCGATCAGCGACAGCACGGTGCCGGTCTCCAGGTGGACGAGAAGGAGCTCCCCCTCGAAGTGGTAGCCACCGTCGTACTCGCCGGACCCCACAGCGAGCAGGGAAAGGGACGGGTGGAAAGCCATCGCGTGCACAGGGAAGTCGGAGCGCAGGAGCCAGCGGCGGCGAGCGCGGTCGGTGACGCTGAAGACGCCGATCGTCTTCGCTTCGTCGTACTCGTGCGCGCCCGCCACCGCAAGCAGGCCACGCTGCTTGTCGGCGACGGCCAGGACGGGATCGCCGATCTCGGAGAAAGGATGGTCACCGCTGTCGCGGTCTACGGAGAACTGGGCCACACCGAGGATTCTCGCAAGGACCCGCGAGAAGTGGGAAGCGCGTTCTGCCCACCCGGGCCTGACACCCCGGATCGACCTCCGTCACCACCGCGGCTCCGCTGTCCTCAGCCCGCGACCACCGCGGCCCGTACGCAGAGCACGTCCGGCAGGTGGGAGACGAGCAGCGACCAGTTCTCGCCCTCGTCGTGGCTGCCGTAGACATCGCCGGTGCGGTTGCCGAAGTAGATGCCGGCCGGTTCGGCGTCGTCGGTGCGCAGGGCGTCGCGCAGGACGATGCCGTAGTGGTCCTCGCCGGGCAGGCCGTTGGCGAGGGACTGCCAGCTGCCGCCGCCGTCCTCGGTGCGGAAGACGCGGCAGCGGCGGCCGGGCGGGATCCGGTCGTCGGCGCCGCCGAGCGGGAACAGGTACGCGGTGTCGGCGCGGCGCGGGTGGGCGGCGACGGCGAAGCCGAAGTTGGCGGGCAGGCCGTCGGCGATGAACCGCCAGTTCGCACCCGCGTCGTCGCTGCGGTAGACGCCGCCGTGGTTCTGCAGGTAGAGGCGGTCGGGGTTGACGGCGTCCCGGGCGATCTTGTGCACGCACTGGCCGAACTCGGGGTACTGACTCTCCTCCGGGAAGAACTCGGCGCGCAGGCCGGTGTTGGACGGCTGCCAGCTGTCGCCGCCGTCCTTGCTGCGGTAGACGCCCCCGCTGGAGACGGCGACCAGCAGCCGTTCGGGGTCGCGCGGGTCGGTGAGGACGGTGTGCAGGCCCTGGCCGCCGTAGCCGGCGCCCCACTGGGCCCGCTGCGGGTGGGACCAGAGTGATTCGACCAGTTCGAAGCTCTCACCGCCGTCCTCGGAGCGGAACAGCGCGGCTGGTTCGGTGCCCGCGTAGACCACGCCGGGTGCCTCGGCGCCGGCCGGCTGGAGCTGCCAGACCCGGGTGAGCGAGGCGCCGGTGTGCTCGGGGAAGCGGATCGCGGGTTTCGGTGGCTCGAACCAGCTCGCGCCGAGGTCGTCCGAGCGCCAGACCGACGGGCCCCAGTGGCTGCTGTCGGCACCGACCAGCAGTCTGACCCGGCCGTCGCGGCGGTCGACGGAAACGGAGTAGATCGCGTTCATTCGGAAGTGCGGCCCGCTGAACTCCCAGTTCAGCCGGTCGCGGCTGCGGCCGAGAAAGAGGCCTTTCTCGGTTCCGACGGCCAACAGGACCTCGGTCATTCCACACACCACCTGGTCGGCGAAACGGCCCCCACCGGGACACCCCCTTATCGGCCAGTGTCCCGCCGGAGATCCTCGGCCACATCTCGCCATGCCGACGGAGGACGGCGTCCTCCCGACCGCCCCACCGACGCCGGCCCCGGCCGCAGGCCCCGGCCGGACCGGAGTCGTGCCGGGGCGGCCCGCGCCTCAGCCCCGGCAGTCCTCCAGCAGCCGCAGCCACACCTCGCTGATCGTCGGGTACGCGGGCACCGCGTGCCAGAGCCGGTCGATCGGCACCTCGCCGACCACCGCGACCGTCGCCGAGTGCAGCAGCTCGGCGACCCCGGGGCCGACGAAGGAGGCACCGACCAGCACCTCCCGGTCGAGGTCGAAGAGGACCCTGGCCTTGCCCCGGTAGTCGTCGCCGTACAGCGAGGCGCCGGCGACCGAGCCGAGGTCGTGGTCGACCGTCTTGACCCGCAGGCCCGCCTGCTCGGCGGCGTCCAGCGTCAGACCGACGGACGCGACCTCCGGATGGGTGAAGACGACCTGCGGCGCCCCGGCACTGTCGGCCGAAGCGGCGTGCGCGCCCCAACGCGAGGTATCCAGCGCACGCCCCTCGGCGCGGGCAACGATCACCGCGCCCGCGATGCGCGCCTGGTACTTGCCCTGATGGGTGAGCAGCGCACGGTGGTTGACGTCCCCGACCGCGTACAGCCAGTCGTCGGCGACGCCGAGCACGGTGCAGCTGTCGTCCACGTCCAGCCAGCTGCCGGGCTTCAGCCCGACCTGCTCCAGCCCGACATCGGCGGTGCGCGGTGCGCGGCCGGTGGCGTACAGGACCTCGTCGGCGGTCAGTCGCTCGCCGTCACCGAGGACCAGCGTGACGGGCCCGGGGCCCTCCGCGCGCTCCAGCGAGGCGACCTCCGTCCCGAACCGGACGTCCACTCCGGCCGCCCGCAGACCCTCCGCCACCAGCTCGCCGGCGAAGGGCTCCATCCGGGGCAGCAGGCCGCCGCCGCGCACCAGCAGCACGACCTCGGAGCCGAGCGCCCGCCAGGCGGTGGCCATCTCCACCCCGACCACCCCGCCGCCGACCACCGCCAGCCGGGCCGGCACGGTGGGCGAGGCGGTCGCCTCCCGGTTGGTCCACGGCCGGGCCTCGTGCAGCCCGGGAACGTTCTGCGGCAGCACCGGCCGGCTGCCGGTACAGATCGCGACGGCGTGCCGGGCGGTGAGCAGCCGCTCGCTGCCGTCGTCCGCCTCGACGGTGACGGCCCGCTCGCCGGCCAGCCGGCCGTGGCCGCGTGCCAGCTCGATGCCGTTGTCGCGGAGCCACCGCACCTGGCCGTCGTCCTGCCAGTGCGAGGTGAACGAGTCGCGCCTGGCCAGCACGGCGGCCGCGTCCAGCGCGCGGGGACCGACGGCCTCCCGCGATCCGGCCACCGCGCGGGCCTCGGCCAGCGCGGCCACCGGGCGCAGCAGGGCCTTGCTCGGCATACAGGCCCAGTACGAGCACTCGCCGCCGACCAGCTCGCTCTCCACGATCACCGTGCGGAGCCCGGCGGCGGCGGTCCGACCGGCCACGTTCTCACCGGGAGGGCCCGCGCCCACCACGATGACGTCGTACTCCTCGGATGTGGTCGTCATGCGCGGTCCTCCGTGGTCTCGATCGCCATCCCGGCCCGCAGGGCGAGGGTGACGGGTGTGCGCTCGCAGATGTCGAGCAGCCGGGCGCGCTGGGCGTCGTCGAGTGCGCCGGTGAGCGAGACCCGGCGCGAGACCCGGCCGGTGCGCCCGTCCGTCTCGTATCCGAGCCTGACCCGGACGGCCTCCAACGGCCACTCCTTGCGCTCCGCGTACATCCGCAGGGTGATCGCGGTGCAGGAGCCGAGTGAGGCGAGCAGCAGCGCGAACGGCTCCGGCCCGCTGTCCGAACCGCCTCGGCGCACCGGTTCGTCGGCGGTCAGCAGGTGCGTGCCCGCCTTCACCTCCACGTGGTACGGGGCATCGGCGCTGCCGCCGGTCACCACGGCGGTGGTGACCCGCCGGAACTCCGGCACGGCCTCGGGGACGGCCGTACTGGTCGGGATCTGGTTCATCGCGGGCTCACCCTCACTCCCGGCCGGCTCGACTCTCGGTGGCCGGTGGCCGGCCATCGGCCACCGGCCACCGGTCGGCGCCGTGCCGGGTGCCGACGCCGTGCCCATCCTGCGATGCCGGGGGCGGTCCGCGCAGGCGAACACGCGGACGAACGCAGGGCCCCGCACACCGACCGGCGCGTCGGCCCGCTCAGCTCACCGTGGGCCCCGCCGGCCCCGCCACCTCCGCGAGCTCCGCCAGCACCGCGGCCGTGTCCGCCGGGCGGGAGAACATCGGCCAGTGCCCGGTCGACAGTTCACGCAGCTCCCACTCGGGTCCGCCGAGCGCGGTGAAGTACGGGTGGCCGGAGGCGATCATGGAGCGGACCTGCTCCAGCGGGAAGGAGCAGGAGACCAGGGCCTTCGGCAGCCGATCCCCTCCGCCGGTCAGTCGCAGCGGCTCGGTGAACGCGCCGGCGGGTTCGTCGGTGGCCCGTTCGCGAATGCGGGCGAGGGTGGCCTCGTCCAGACCGGTGAGACTCGAACCGGAGGCCGCCAACTCCGCCCAGGACGGCATCGGGTGGCGCCAGCCGTCGACGAGGGACGCCTCGGCGCGGGCCCGGTGGTCGGGCTGCCAGACGTCGCCCAGGGAGGCTCCGTCGAGCAGCGGGCCGCTGTCGAGGTAGACGACGCGCCGGATGCGCTCGGGCAACCGGTCGGCCGCGCCGGTGACCGGGGCACCCCCGCCGCTGTGTCCGACCAGCACCACATCCCACAGATCCTCGCGGGTCAACAGGCCGGTCAGATCGGCGATATGGGTCTCCAGCCCGACCTCGGGCCCGCCCTCGCCGACGCGCTCGGCGACGCCGGTGAGGCTCACCGGGTGGACGGTGTGCCCGGCCGCGCGCAGCGGCTCGGCCACCGCGTCCCATGCCCAGGCGCCGAGCCAGAAGCCGGGGACCAGTACGAATGTGCTCATCGGGGATCGCTCCTTCTCAGGACGGCTCTTCGCGGTCCGCCCCGGGGCCGCTCGCCGCGAACCACTCGCCGCGAACCACTCGCCACGAACCCGCTCGCGCGCACCGTGCCGGGACTGCCCGCCGCGGACCGCTCACCGCAGGACTGCTGTCGTCCATGACTCTAGGATCGAATCCGGACAGGACCCGCCCGGATAAGCCTCGCTCACTTCTGATCACCTCTGATCGAATCCGGTCAACCGGGACGGCCCCGCCCGACCCCGCCCGACCCCGACGACCCGAACGGAGAACGGTGAGCCGATGGATCATCCGGTCAGCCGCGTCCTCGCCCTGCTGGAGCTGCTTCAGGCCCGACCCGGGCTGACCGGCGCCGAGCTGGCCGAGCGGCTGGCGGTGGACGAACGCACCGTCCGCCGCTACGCAGCCCGGCTGGTGGACCTCGGCATCCCGGTACGGGCCGACCGCGGCCGCTACGGCGGCTACCGGCTGCTGCCCGGCTACCGCCTGCCGCCGCTGATGCTGACCGGGGACGAAGCGGCCTCGGTGGTCCTCGGGCTGCTGGCCGGGCGAAGCTCCGGGCTCTCGGTGGGGGAGCAGGCCGCCGAGACGGCGCTCGCCAAGATCCGGCGGGTGCTGCCGGCGCAGCTGCGCGAGCGGGTCGCGGCGGTGGAGCAGACGCTGGGGCTGACCTCGGCGCCCGCCGCCGGTCCCAGCCCGGCCGCCGCGGCCCTGTTCACGCTGGCCGAGGCGGCCCGGCGGCGGCGCCGGGTCGCGCTGGCGTACCGGGACCGTACGGGCGAGCCGAGCGAGCGCGAGTTCGACCCGTACGGCCTGGTCTTTCACTCGGGGCGCTGGTACACCACCGGCCTCGACCACCGCAGCGGCGAACTGCGCACCTTCCGGCTGGACCGGATCGAGGCCGCCGAGCCGCGTGAGGCCGGCTTCGAGGCGCCGGAGGGCTTCGACCCGGTCCAGCGGGTGGTGGAGTCGCTGGCCTCGGTGCCGTGGACGCACGAGGTGGAGGTGGTCCTCACGACCACCCTCGCCGAGGCCCGGCACCGCATCCCGCCCGCCGCCGGGACGCTCACCCCGACCGGGGGCGGGCGGGTCCTGCTGCGCGCCCGGGCCCAGAACCTCGACGGCGTGGCGGTGATGCTGGCCGGCCTCGGCTGGCCGTTCACCGTCCGCCGTCCGGATGCGCTGCGCGCGGAGGTACGGGCCCTCGCCGCCCGACTGACGGCCTGGAGCGAGGAGTGCGGACCGAGAAATGAGACCGAGGACCGATGAGTGAACCCCGAGGGCCCGCCCGTCCCGGCCCGGGACCTGCCGGGGCGACGCCCACCGTTGCCCCGTTCCGGCACCTCGCACCGCACCGCGTCACCGCACGAGCCGGTGGGCCCGGGGAACTGCCCGCCCCGGGGCCACCGTCGCGGGACCGTCAGACCGGGTGGCCGTCCTGCTCCGCCGCCACCTTGCGCTTCACCTCGGCCATGTCCAGCTTGCGGGCCTGGCCGATCAGGTCCTCGAAGACGGCCTCCGGCAGTGCGCCCGCCTGCGAGAAGACGAGGACGCCCTCGCGGATGATCGCCAGCGTCGGGATCGACTGGATGCCGAAGGCGGAGGCCAGCTCCTGCTGCGCCTCGGTGTCCACCTTCGCGAAGACCAAGTCGGGGTGGCGGTCCGCCGCCTTCTCGTACACCGGGGCGAACTGCCGGCACGGGCCGCACCAGCCGGCCCAGAAGTCGATGAAGACGAAGTCCTTGCCATCCTGGCCGGGGACGATCTCGTCGAAGTTCTCCTTGGTCAGCTCGACCGTGCTGCTCATGTCGTGATTCCTGCCCTTCCGAGGCGGCGGTTCAGGCCATGTGCCCGCGACAACCGCAGCGGCCCGCCCGCTATTCCAGGGCATCCCGCCGACTCGTCGAGTGTTCGGCGGCCCCGCCCGTCATGGAGGGCGTTCCACATCCGCGCGCATCCACCGCGAAGCACACCACGCCCGGAAACCGCCGCGCCGGGCGTCCGGCCGCGCCGGCCGCGTCACGACCGGCCCTTCGCCCCCGCGGGCAGGGCAGCCGGGCATCAACGCGCCCTTCGACTCCTACGGTTGGGCCGGCGTGGGGGCATGAGGGTATCGAGAGCGCCCACGGCGGCACGGATATGGGCGGGGCCGCGGCGCAACCGCTCTCCCGCGCACCACCAGGAGAGTCGTCCGTTCGCATCCCGCGGGTGCATGCCCAGGCCATGTTCGGCACACACGGGCCACACCTGCCGCAGGCACGCGGTGACGGTCTCCTGCACGGCATCGGCGATGATCGCCAGTGCGTTGACAGGGTCGTCCGCCGAGTCCGGGTGCAGGTGGTTCCCGTGCCACTCGCCGTTGGCCAGAGCGACATGGACCTCCTCCGGCTCGTCCGCGTCGAAGGGAGCGCCGAAGGGAGGAAGGGCCAGCAGTCGCAGGGGCCCCTGTTCGGGAAGGGTCACCGCCAGGTCCCGGTTGAGGAGGGCGAGAGCCCCTTCCCACCGGGGGTACTCGCCCGGTGGGACGCGACGGGGCTCGAAACGGTCGAAAGGAGTGGGCACGGGGACCATCCTCCGCCATGGAGGACGGCTCCGGTCGCACACCTGCTCGCAAGAGCGGCATCTGAGCCTCCGTCATGCGAGTCGAACATGTCGGCTCATTGCTCCGGCTCCGTGCGGTGCCCGGCCGCCGCCGAGGCGATCCGGGTCAGGACGCGGCCGCAGCGGCGGGCGAACAGGCGCTGGCCGAGCGGCAGCAGGGGGCCGGCGAGGCGGGCGAACCAGCGGTCGGGGCGGCTGAAGGCGGTGACGGTGAACCAGACGGCCTTGTCCGGGCCCATCTCGACCCGGAACGTCTCCTCGCCGCAGGCGAGATGGCCGTGGCGGGTGCCGTAGGTGAAGCCGTAGCGGTCGGGGCCGTCGTCGCTGCGGACCACCCGGCAGGGGGCCTCGGCCCGTAGCGGGCCGAGGCCGATGGCGCACTCGACGGCGACTCCGGCGGCGGCCCGGTCGGCCTCGGCGGTGACCAGGACGCCGGCCGCGCGGTGCATCCGCCAGCCGAGCAGCGCGTCACCGGCGGCGTCCAGCGCGGCGCGGCCGTGGCCGATCAGGACGCGGTGGCGCAGGTGGTTGTAGCCGGCGGGCAGCGGCCGGTCGACGGCACTGCTGGCCCCGACCTGGGGGTAGCTGAGGTCGCTGGTGTTCATCACACGGTTTCCTTGGTGAGCGGGTCGAAGCGGCCGAGCCGACCGGGGTGACCGGGGTGACCGACGCGGCGCCAGGCGAGCAGGGAGCAGAGCGCGAAGCCGAGCGCGTTGCCGACCCCGTGGGTGGCGGCCATCCAGCCCAGGGTGGGGTGCGGGAGCCCGGACGCCTCGCCGAGTGCCCACCAGAGGGCGAGCAGCATGGTGGCGACGAGCACGGCGGAGGAGACGGCGAGCAGGGCGGCGGTGGTCCGGTCGGCGGCGCGGGTGCGCAGGTCGCGCCAGGTGAGCAGGCCGGTCAGCCACATCCCGGCGGTGAGCACCAGGGCGCCGGCGAACTCGGCCCAGTCGTCGACGAAGTAGCCGGCCAGCACCAGCAGGGTGCCGAGCGGGACGCTGAGCGCGGCGCAGCGGGCGGCGGCGCTCGCGGGTGCGGCCCGGCAGACCAGTCCGGCGACGAGGGCGGCGGTGAAGCCGGCGTAGTGGAAGTGCGGCACCGTCAGCGCCAGGATGTCGAGGTCGAAGCCGAGCAGTCGGTACCCCGACCGTTCGGCGACCAGTGCGAGCCCGGCCACCGAGGGGGTGGCGAGCGCGGTGAGCACGGCGGTCTCGCGTGGTGCGAGGGAGCGGGTGCGGGCCAGCCGCAGCGGCGCGTGGGCGGCGAGGGCGAGGGTGCCGAGCGCGTACAGGAGGGCACTGCCGGTCGCGAGGCCGCCGCGCGGCAGCCAGAGCGAGAGTGCGCCGGGGACGGCGGCCAGCGGCCAGTACCGGCGGACGCGGGCGAGCCCGGGTTCGTCGATCAGGGTGAGGCCGAGCAGGATCACGGCGCCCATGCCGAGCAGGACGAGAAGGTCGACCAGTTCCGCCGTGCCCCGGCCCATCGCGGCCACCCCGCTATCTTGAACGCGTTCAAACTCTACTGGCGGTGACTCTACGCTCATCGATTGAACGCGTTCAAGTCGCCCCCCGGGCCGTGCTGCCCTGGTGTTCACGCTGGGTACGGCGCACTCTGGAGGAGTAACCGTTGGAGGTGATCCGCCATGCAGACTCTCGTCGGTTGGCACATCGAGATGGAGTTTCGCGAGGAGGGGGCGAGGACGTCCGCCGCCGCCCTGCTACGGCTCGGGGACGGCACGGAAGTGCGCGCCCACGGCTACACCAGCCGCCACCCGTCCGACCCGGAACAGCTGAGAGTCGGCGAGGAGATCGCGGCCGCCCGGGCGCTCAACGACCTCGCCTCACAGCTCCTCACCAAGGCGCACGGCGAGATCCAGGAGGTCAGCCCGGTCCCGACCCACCCGCTGACGTGACGACACCGGGCCGCGACGGCGGGCCCGTCGCCCGGGAGCCGCGCAAGCCGGGCATCCCGTTGATCTGCCCGCGGTGCGGCCACGAGCAGCAGGTCGTCCCCGGCGGGCCCGGCCGGGTGGTCAGGGTGGTGCACGTCGGCACCGGACGGGAGGCGTGCGAACCCGGCGACCTCGCCACGGCCCCGGAGGACGGGGACTGAGGCGAAAGGCCGGGTCCGCGACGACCGGGTCCGCGACGGGGACACCCCCGCCGCACCCCGGTCCGCCGCACCCCGGACGGGCCTCCCGGTTCGGGCCGCCTCAGTTCGGACAGTACGTCGTCGGCAGCTGCCACTCCGGCCCGATCAGCCGCTGCTCCAGCTCGTTGAGCGTGATCCGGATGCCGACCGTCCCGGCCAGGCCGAGCCGGAAGCGGCTGCGGGCCAGGGCGATCAGCGCCGTCATGCCGTACTTGTTGATCAGCGAGGTGCGGTAGCGCGCGGTGGCGTCCTCGTCGCAGACCGCCGCGCGGGCGGGGAGCTGCCGGCCGGTCGGACGCCCATGGGCATCGCACGGGCCGACGAGCACCTTGGGGTGGCGGCGGATGCGCTCGGCCTCGCCGGAGTGGGCGGGGGTCCAGATGCCGAGCGCCGGGCCGTCGGCGACCACCCAGATCTGCGAGCGGAGCTTGCTGCCGTCCTCGCCGAAGGTGGTGAGCAGGAGGTATCTGCTGTCGGCGAGTTGGTCGGTACGGTCGTGCACGATGTCCTCCCTTGTCCAGGTCGGGCAGGCCGGTGTCCGTGGTGCGGTGTCCACCCGGTGCTCGTGGCGCGGTGCTTGTTGTGCGGTGCTCGTCGTGCGGCGCGGTGCCTACGGTGTGGTGCTTGCGGTACGGCGCGGTGCGGGCCCCGTCGCCCCGCGCCGCAGGGCCGGCGGCAGCGCCCGTCAGTGCCCGTGGCCCTGGCCGTCGGTGATCTCGCGGTACTCCTCGGCGGTGGGCTTGGCGATCCTGGCGCCCTCGCCGTACAGCCCACGGGACAGCCTCGCACGGGTACGGGTGAGCGCCCCCGCCGGGTGGGCGACTCCATTCTCGTCCACGGCGGCCGGGAGTTCGAGGGGTCGGGGCTGCTCGTGCGAGGTGAGCTTGTGCAGGTCGGCCTGCGGCAGCTGCGCGTGCACCTCGACGAACTCGCCGTGCGGCAGGCGCTTGATGACGCCG